>JALSIL010000093.1 GCA_026990095.1 Lysobacterales bacterium | reverse complement strand
ACAGTAACTAGCCCGCATATTTCATAGTAACGCTATATTTTTTGCGTATCATACTGATATTAAGTGGAAATATCGATATATGTTACCACCAATGCAATAATGAGCCACTCCACCAGTTGAAAACTGAGCCAGTTTAACCACAATGGTGCTTTTTAAACGAAGTGCCTATGATTACAACTGAAGAACTCATGAAAATTAAAATTTTATACAAACAAGGCTATTCTCAAAGAGCTATAGCCAGAGAACTTGGTATTTCGCGCAATACTGTGAAACGCTATTTAGACTCAAATACCTCTGTACCTAAATATAAAAATAGGAACCAGATAGAATCAAAACTAGATCCATTTAAAAATTACATCAAACAAAGAATAGCCAAGGCACATCCCATTCGCTTATCTGGAGTGGTACTGTTTCGAGAGATTATAGAACAAAGCTATACCGGTGGTATCACCTTGGTTCGTGACTTTGTTCGCAATGAAGTCTATTTTGAAGCTGAAAAAGAAATAAGACGATTTGAAACCCAACCAGGCAAACAAATGCAAGTTGATTGGGGGCAGATGCGTGGAGGCAAAGATCCCATACATGCTTTTGTTTGTGTTTTAGGCTATTCTCGTGCGTTGTTTGTCGTTTTGACTGACAATATGCGGTATGCGACGCTAGAAGAATGTCACCGTTTAGCCTTTGAATACTTTCAAGGTGTACCTGAACAAATTTGGTACGACAACATGAAAACAGTGGTTATCCAACGTGATGCTTATGGGGAAGGTAAACATAGGTTCCATAAGAGCTTCTATCAGTTTGCCAAAGAAGTTGGATTCATTCCAAAGTTATGTCGTCCTTACAGGCCACAAACCAAAGGCAAAGTTGAGCGTATGGTGCGCTATGTACGTGATAATTTCTATAACCCTCTTTCTACAAGCTGGAAAGCCCAAGGTTTAACATTAGATTGTGAAGCAGCCAACATAAAGATTACTCATTGGCTCAATGAAGTCGCTAATGTTCGTATTCATGATACGACTAAGGAGAAACCATTTGACAGATTGAAAGTTGAACAACCTTATTTGCAAACCTACCAGTCTCAAGCACAAACAGCAATCCCCGAGATGGTTCAAGAATATTCGCCCATTGATAACCAAGCCTATGATCCAACACCATTACATCACGATTTGAACATCTATAATCAGTACGGAGATATGTTATGAATTTACAACTTGAACGCATATCTGAGTTGGCATCAAAGCTTAAACTCAATAGCATAGATGAAAATGTAGTCCAACTGGCTCAGCGTGCTGCTAGAGAAGAATGGGATTATCTTTCGTTTCTTGAGAAAGTGATGTTAAGCGAGGTTAAGGGTCGTACTATTAGAACACAAAACATGTACACGCGCATGGCTGGGTTTCCAAATATTAAAACACTTGATGAATTTGATTATTCCTTTGCAACGGGTGCTCCCAAAAAGCTTATCAATCAATTGGCAACTTTGACCTTTGTAGAGAGGATGGAGAATATTGTACTACTTGGTCCATCAGGAGTTGGTAAGACACATCTAGCCATTGCTTTGGGTTATAAGTGCGTACAAACCAGTATGAAGGTTAGGTTCATTAGTGCATCAGATCTGGTGTTACAACTGGCAAGTGCTCACAAGCAGGATAAATACAAAGCTGTTATGCAAAGAAGTGTTATGGCACCCAAGGTATTGATAATCGATGAAATTGGTTATCTGCCATTTACTGCTGAAGAATCAAAACTGTTATTTGATGTAGTGGCCAAGCGTTACGAGAAAGGTTCACTCATTTTAACAAGTAACTTACCCTTTGGACAATGGGGACAAACCTTCGCCAATGACAATGCTTTAACCTCAGCCATGCTTGATAGAATATTACATCATTCACATGTTGTTCAGATCAAAGGCGAGAGCTATCGTTTAAAAGAAAAAAGAAAGGCTGGTTTAATCAACCAAATTAATAAATGATGTTTACTCGTTCTTTTACAAATCCAGTATTAAAAGATTGTCAGCAGGGGGCGAATAAGCATTTACGTGTCATTGAGATCATTTGCCGCCACTTAGCTTATGGCGTGAACTTCAGGGCTTGTCCCCTTTGTTCTGTTGAGCATACATCCATGTATCTGAACGGGCAGGCTGAAATATTGCACAGGTGCATCCTTGCACCTGCACCCTGCGGGCATTTTTTTAAGGAGGTAGATATGAATTGAATTAACATTATTTAGATTATTAAATCAAATTTAGTGGCTCACTTTTCAACTGGTGGAGTGGCTCAGTTTTGGACTGGTGTTGACAATATATTGAAAATGTACACTTTGTAACTACATTCGCTATGCAGTTTTTAGAAGAGTTTTAGCGGCCATTTTGCTCGCTTCACCTGCACTAAATCGTATGGAACGATTTGAACAGCTTTAGCTGGCACGTAGTGTGTAAGGCAGGAAGCCTGGAATATTACGTAAGAATAACTAGGTTTCTCGGTGAATCGAATAAACTGGCTCACTAAAATTATCCTAAAATCCTGCATTCCTATGAAATATACGGGCTAGAGCTTTGCTTAAGTTAATCGGATTTAAGTCGCAAAGCTCAAGACTTTGATTTATCCACAATCAATCGCATTTTTTCACGAAAATTTGTGACGCATGAAAACGTTAATTTGGTAAGAGAAAGTCTGTATAAATGCCACTTACTGAGTGCTTATTGACTAATTCCTTAACATTTTTCTCCTTGTTTATGGTGTAAACAAACAAGTTTAGACCTTTTTTTTGCATGTTTTGCATGGGCTTTTTCTTGACCTGTGATGCACGCATGCTTAGTGCAAATAAATTCATGGATTCAACATGGTGAGTAACTGATTTTAAACTGCCTTCGTATTGATAAAGAATCCAAATCAATTCATCAAATCCCATGCCTTTGAGTATTGGGTATTCTTCTGGTTGGTAAAATTGCACAATTAATTGCGGTTGTAATTCAGGATATAGAACTAGAATTTTTCTGATTGCTTTAATGTTGTTGGTCTTGACATCAGTAATAATTTTAATATCTTTGTGCTTCAATACCCATGAGGCAAATGTATCGAGTGTACAAGGATGTAGTTTTTTGCTGTTATCCAATAATTGTTTAAAAGATTTTAGTGTTAAGGGTTGTTTGGTTTTAAAACCAAAAATCTTTTTAAAGCGTTTATCCCAATCGTGTAAACACACCAGTTGTCCGTCGGATGTCCATGAGAAATCAATTTCAAAGACTCGAAAACCCTTGTTATAGTTGGATTCTAAGGATTCCAGTGAATTAGTGTAGTTTTGCCCATTAATGCCGCCGCCTGCATGAGCAATCATTAGAGGTTGTGCGTGTGACAGTGTTGTAGCAGTCATGAGAAATAATATTTTATAAAAAGGCATGACTCGATTATAATGTATAGAAATGCAAGCAGGTAGAAAAAAATTAGGTCTTTAAATTATGAATACAAATAAATCTAAAATCGCGTTAATGTTGCCAGGTGGAGGAGCACGTGGTTCATACCAAGTGGGTGTTATGAAAGGCATTATGGAATTGTTACCTAAAAATAAAGCACCTTTTCCTATCATAACAGGGACTTCTGCTGGTGCGATTAATGCGGCCGTTTTGGCAAGTTATGCCGATGATATAAAATACGGCACCCACCGACTCGAAAAGTTTTGGACGACTTTGCATTGCCCAGATGTCTATCGAACCGATGGTTGGATGATAGCTAAAACGATGGCAAAAGTATTGGGTTCGATGTTTTTTGGAAGGCTGGGCGTAAAAGCACCACGCTCCTTGTTGGATAATAAACCCTTATTTCACTTTTTGTCTAAAACCATGCACTTATCGCAAATTCAAGACTGTATTGATCAAGGTGTATTGGATGGGTTAGCCATCACAGCTTCTTCTTATGATACCTCGGTTGCCAAGAGTTTTTTTCAAGCAAAAGAATCTATAAATGCATGGAACCGAACCCGAAGAATTGGTATTCCGCAGAAAATTGGGGTTGAGCATATTTTGGCATCGGCGGCGTTGCCCTTTTTGTTTCCAGCACAACTCATTGGAAAAGAATACTATGGCGATGGCGGCTTGCGTATGAGTGCGCCGTTATCTCCTGCCATACATTTGGGAGCTGAGAAAATTCTAGTTATTGGTACGCGTGATGAGAGTCCAATTCCTACACCGACCGAAGTCCCAGAATACCCATCAATGGGAGAGTTGGGCGGCTATATGTTGGATACAATATTCATGGATACCTTGATGGCGGACTTATCTCGACTAAGGCGAATTAATAGGACCCTTGACTTAATGAGTGAGGAAAATAGAAGCAAAACTCGACTGCAAAAACTAGAGACTTTAATCATTAAACCCAGTGTTGATGTACGAGAAATCACTAAAGAACATGCCAAAGACATACCTGCACCAGTTCGACGATTACTCAAAGCAATAGGAGGATGGGGAAAAGAGTGGCGCATGCCTAGTTACCTTCTTTTTGAACCTGGATATACCAAGGCATTGATAGCACTGGGTTATCAAGATGCGCTGGCTCAAGAAGAAAAAATTAAAACCTTTAT
>JALSIL010000092.1 GCA_026990095.1 Lysobacterales bacterium | reverse complement strand
GCGTTCGGCAAAAGCACCAACAATAAGTGCTGGTGTAATGATGAAGAAGGTCATTTGAAAGGTCATAAATACCGTTTCAGGAATGGTTCCAGACAGAGAGTCAACGGTAATATTGAGCAACATAAAATTATCCAATCCGCCAATCCAACTATTTAAACTACCGCCATCTGAAAATGCCAAAGAATAACCATAAACCACCCACAAAATACTCATCATGCCAGTGATGGCAAAACATTGCATCATTACCGATAAAACATTTTTACTGCGAACCATACCTGCATAAAACAAAGACAACCCAGGAATGGTCATTAACAAAACCAAAGCCGTTGCGGTTAACATCCAAGCGGTGTCGCCAGCCGACAAAACATCTTCAGCAAAAGCCAAGCTAGGTAACAAAAGCAATACTAAATAAAATAAATTATTCCTATAACGCTTCATTGCCCGTCTCTCCTGTACGAATACGCACCACTTGCTCTAAATCGCTGACAAAAATTTTGCCGTCGCCTATTTTTCCTGTTGCTGCTGCCGAAATTATACACTCGATTACTTTCTCAACCAATGCTTCATCCACAGCGATTTCTAATTTAACTTTGGGTAGAAAATCCACCACATATTCAGCTCCTCGATAGAGCTCCGAATGGCCTTTTTGTCGACCAAATCCTTTGACTTCCGTTACTGTAATGCCGCTAATGCCAATATCTGATAAAGCTTCACGGGCATCATCCAGTTTAAACGGTTTTATTATTGCACTTACCATTTTCATAGTGATTACCTCTTTTTAGAGACCTTTGCATAACTCGTGGCACGTGTTATGCAAAGGTCTCTTTTAAAATTTAAAAGTCTTAAAGAGTGAGCCAATGCCAGTGTTTTGCACCCTAGAACCTAGGTAAAACCCAGAATCGGCAATATGTTTATCGTTTTGGGTAATGCCGTGCCAAAAGTGATTGCAGGCAAGTCCAAAGTAGTCAGAAATTTGTGCGAATATCGTGCTTGGAGAGGTCATACAAAAAGCACTTAGAAAAAGTGCAAGAGTGAAAGTAATAAGTTAACGAGCTTAATTTCTCGCTCATAAGTGAGGATTTTGGGTCATTATCGACCTTAATCAATCTCATAATATTCTCCTAGCTTGAATACTTCATAGCCCAGTTACAACACGGTGGCTACACCTTTATAAATATATTACCCTAATCCCGATATAAAAAACACGTTTCTATATCGGGATTAGGGTATTACAATTCAATTGCTTACAAAAGAATTAACAAAAGGGCTGCCACGGCAAATCCTAACCAAAAACGAATTGAATTTCAAGCATTAAATCGTATAACTATCCTAGCAAAATTTTCACATGGTGACATAAGCTGTGGAGTTGTATGCCTTATTTTTAGGTTTGATAGAGCCATTATGTTGCTACCTCCCTAAATTGACAAATATAGCATCAAAATCAATGAAATTCCATGAAAAAGCATGAAACACGCTGAAACAACCATGTGTCTGTAAGCTAGTGTTTATAAGGGTTTGTGAACTGTTTTGAAACACCCTGAAACAGGGAATTGGTGCCGGCACGCGGAATCACAAATTTTTATATGTTATTGAATTGCAAAGATAATTTAACACATCAAAAAAGTTATACCAACAAATGTACCAACAAAAAGACTAAGTAACTATGCTGTTTTATGGGTACTTATGCAATCTCTAATGCTTGAATTGTGGGTATGAAAATATTTTTAAGCTAACGAATGAATGGTTTTTGTTGCTAGGAGCTTGTCCGAGAATAGAAGTCGTAGTGAAGGAAAGTTGGATTTAGGGCTATTTTTTGGTTTTTTGAGAAGAATAGCACCGCTATTTGCCGAGAAAAATCGGAGAATAGCACAAATCCAGCTTTTCTGTAATAGATTTTCTATTCTCGGACAAGCTCCTAGATTTAGACCTTACCCCCATTACCCACAACAAAACTATGCCACTTCACCAAGTGGTTTTATCTCGTTTATATCATCGGCATGGTATTTGTACAAATCATAGGATTGTTGCAAATTTAACCATTGTTGAACCGAGTTACCAAAATACTTGGATAAACGCATAGCCGTATCAATGCTAATACCTCGCTTGCCTTTGAGAATTTCACTCACACGGGTGCGTGGCATGTGGGTATCTTTGGCTAATTTGTAAGCGGTAATATTATAATCATCAAGTAGTTCCTGAAGATATTCACCTGCATGGTATGGGTTCATTTTATCACTCCAAAATACAATTAATGGTAATCAACAATTTCAGCATCAAAAGCATTGCCATTTTCAAACACAAAACATAAACGGTACTGATTGTTTATTCTGATACTGTATTGACCTTCTCTATCACCTTTGAGTTTTTCAAGATGGTTTGAAGGCGGTATTTGTAAATCATTTACTGTACTAGCAGAATCTAACCAGTTTAAACGTGTTAAGGCTCGCTTAATAATATCCTGCGGGTATCTGCGAGATTTTGCCGTATTAAACAGATTTTGAGTATCGGTATTGGCAAATGATTTAATCATATCTTGATAGTACCGCTTAACGATACGCTTTGTCAAGCGATTATTTGCCCGAAGTGCCTTTTTATTGAAGGTAAAAAACTCGCTCTATTTTGCACTAACGCTTAACTGCAAACCGATATTGTCTAGCACCTTAAACAAAGTGTTATAGGTTGGGTTGCCATTTTCACTAAAGGTACGGTATAGGCTCTCACGGGCAAGCCCTGTTTCTTTGGCTACCTTGCCAATGCCACCCATAGAATCAATGATTTCACGAATCGCAAGCATAAGGACGCCTTCATCATTTTCAGCCATTACCGCTTTTAGATATTCGGCTCTGTCCTCATTGGTTTTTAAATAGTCACTTGTTTTAAATGCACTAGCTTTGTTCATTGTAATCACTCCAAAATTGTTTGGCTTTTTTTATGTCTTTGTCTTGTGTGGACTTGTCACCACCACATAATAATAAAACGATTTCTTTACCCGTCCAACCATAATAAACCCGATAACCTTTACCGACTGAAATTTTTAATTCTCTAACGCCTTGCCCAACTGACCGCCAATGACCTTCATTGCCTAATTCCAAACGGTTCAGTCTTACCAGTATTTGAGCCTTTGCTCTTAGGTCTTTTAAACCATCTAACCAAATATCAAAAGGGCACCAGTCATGTTCTGCTACATATTTGATAATTTCAATCATTGGCTTATTGTAACTTAAAAGCTACAAATAAACAAATCATTAAAGTAGCACGGGCAAAAAAAGGTACTTACTGGCTTAATAAGTTTACGGGTAATGGCTAGCACGTGATACCGCTAGACTTGTTTTGGTTTAGGGTTGTTGTTGTTGCTATTTGCCCGTGTCTTTTTATAGTGTGGAAAAATTAAATCAAAGTAGCGAGTAAGGGGGCAAGTTTAAAACCTACTGTGTTGATTGCGATATACGTTAGCTTAATTCTTTTCATGCACCCGCAATTGAAATATTATGCCTAAGTTTTTTCATCAATGATACCCTAGAACCTTAATCAATGATTTCAGTTCTAGGGTGTAGTAGTACGTTGTTTATTCAGCCATCTACATTTACTTATCATTAGGCTAAATTCGATTTTATTTGCTGGCTTTTCAAAAGTATCAAAAAACAACACTTTTTAAAAGACTCTTTATTATATCTTTTCTACTCTAATCTATTCCGCTCAACTGTACTCAACTCTACTCTATGTCTTGATACACCTCAAAGGTGTTTAAACAAAGCAATAGCAAAGAGAAAAGCACTTTGAGCAAAAACAATCATGGCAAACAATCAGGCAAATTTAATTCGTAAATTTTAGAAATTCGCAAAGCTTCAGGTTTTAATTTTTGGTTATAATCTGTTTTGCCGTCTTTTATAGTTGCCATCAAGATTAAACCTTTTAACTGGCTCAATGGCAATCTGTCCCAGCGTTTTACTTTTTGGTTAGGAAATAATTTTATCCACATCTTTGCTAAATTTTGGTTTTTCGATACCACCCACTTAACCCGACCTTTTTTATTTTTTTCAAAATATTTAATGGGTAGCCACATAGAAAAAAGTGAATGTTTATGCTCTTCGTTTAATTCAGCTAACTGAAAGCGTAAAACCAAAGTGTATTTGTTAAAGTTGTTATTAAAATAATGTGAATGATAAATCACGGGATAAACCCCGTTTTTAATTCGGGGTTCATCATCTACTAGCCAAACACTCATGATTGCAAACCATGATTAAGAAAATCCAACGATTGCAACCTATCCGCACATACGCCACTATTCTCAAGCCATTTGCTTAAACGTGCATTATCGGAGGTCTTTAGGCTCGAACAATCGCCATTGGCAAGCGGTGTTTCAATTTCAAAATCAAAACGCTTAGAATCAAACAAACGATAAAGATTAAAACTTAGGGTGCTATGGATTAATCTTTTACCCTGCATTTTGGCGTTTACACCTCCCTTTTTATATGACCGACAAAACTCACATAATTTTACCTTCTCGCGTGCGTGTGTGGACTGGTTTAAAAAGGAATGGCAATGGGTTGTATTATTCATCGTTTGCCACCTCGCCATATTTACCTGACTTTAAAACATAGCGTACAAATCTATGCTTATTGCCTTGAACGGTTATATCGGTAGTCCAAACGCTTTGAATATTTAAGCCTTCGTTGTGGCGAAGTTCAAAAATTCTAGGTGCAGGGCTAGGAACGTCTAAAACATCGCGTGCATAAACTGTGGTAAAACTACCATGTTTTTGCAATTGATTTTTTAATCGTTGCCTTTGGACTTGTGAAGTATTAAAATCAGCTTGCTGTGGTGTATTTATTAAAGTCATTTTGTATTTACCTCATGGTTTTGTTGATAAGACAAATTAGAAACCGCAACGCC
>JALSIL010000091.1 GCA_026990095.1 Lysobacterales bacterium | reverse complement strand
AGCCACCTAATCGAGTCGAGTGTTTTGACATATCACACGTTTTTGGCGAAAAAACACGGGCATCTTGTGTGGTTTTTGATGGCAATGGCGTCAAAAAAAACATGTACCGCAATTATAAAATATCAGGTATAACAGGTGGAGATGATTATGCAGCCATGTGCCAAGTCATCCAAAAACGACTTGAATCCATTAAAAAACATAAATACGAACAGCCAGATGTCTTTTTAATTGATGGCGGTAAAGGACAAGCCAACCAAGCGTTGAAAATCTTGCAAGAAAACAAGGTTAAAGGCATTGAGATAATCGGCATAGCCAAAGACGAAAACCGCACAGCAGGGGAGGAACGTTTATTTGTTCTATCGCAAAATATCATGATAAAGCCAGAGTCAAACTCTTTGCTTTCACACATGACCCAATTTATCCGCAACGAAGCCCACCGTTTTGCCATCACAGGACACCGCAAAGCCTTAGCCAAATCACGCAAAAAATCCTTACTCGAAGGCATTGATGGCATTGGTGAAAAACGCCGAGCCGATTTACTCAACCACTTTGGTGGTTTACAAGGCTTGAAAAAAGCCAGTATTGAAGATTTAGTCAAACTTAAAGGCATTAGCGAAGAAGTTGCCACTAAACTTTATGCATATTTGCATTAAAAGTTTTTTCATTTAGAACCTAAAATTACAGCTCAAGAGTTGGCGGGTTCGGACTTTTAGTCTCTAAAGTCCTTGTCCCTGATAGTTGCCTGATGGCTATTGTGAAATGCGATGGGTGTTCTTACATTTTTCGAAGACACAATCAAAAATTTAAAATATTTTGTCCTATTAATTGTTTCTTTTTCGATAGACTCATTAGACAACTAAAATAGAGAACTATCATGAAAAAATTAATACTTTTATCCTTATTACTAACCTTTGCCCATGCAATTTTTGCACAAAATTTAGTCAACAATGGAAGTTTTGATGCGGGCATATCGGATTGGGAGAATGAATACCCTGGGGATTTCCAGATTAACTGGGTGGCTGATGATGGTTACCAAAGCAACGGAAGTCTTGAATTAACAACTGTTAATAACTCCAGTGGTGTAAATACTGCAAAATCCAACCAAATTGAAGTCATAAATGGAGCAACCTATCATTTACAAGCATGGGTTAAACCAAGCTTAAATACAGATACAGAAGGCGCTGCCTTATGGGCTTATATGTACGATAAAGATGGATTCTTTATTGGTATGGAACAATCTTTATATGTTTTCACAAGTAATACTAATGGTGAGTGGACTAAGCTTGAGGGTGATATACAATTTATTGAAGGTGCTAAATCAGTGCGTATTGCTCCGGGAGTTCATGTTGATGAAAACACAAACTCTATTGCCTCTAGCGTTAGGTTTGATGACATAAGGTTTTCGCTAAAGGGTAACGAACCCGATGCATTTGCCATGGTTCCAGGACATTCTGCCTTATGGTATAACCCCGACCAGAATGGTCATGGAATCAATGTTTATATGTTGGCAAATCAACGTGTGATTGTTATTTGGTATGTTTATGATGACTTCGGTAACCCTTTGTGGTTATTGGGTGTTGGTACTCATGATGGTTTTAAGGCAATTATCGATGTGAATATCAATACTGGAGCCAAGTTCCCTCCAAATTTTGAATCAAGTGATGTGATTAGTACCAATTGGGGCAAGTTTGAATTAAGCTTTACCGATTGTAATAATGGAAACTTTAAATGGATACCAAATGCGAACAATGGTTTTAGTGCTGGCGAAATGAGTATTCAAAGAATAAATAATACATTGGATTTGGCGTGTTCGAATTAAGGTGAAAAGAGTGATAATATTGTTATAGACTTTGCTTTGCCTTATAATTTTAAAACAATCTGTGATGGCAGTGCGGCTGAAAAAATACGGTACAACACTCAAGCAGAAGAGGTTAAAGGCATAAAAATAATCGGCATACCCAAAGACGAAAACCGTGCAGCGGGCGAGGAGCTTTTATTTGAGTTATAGCAAAACACCATGATAAAGCCAGAGTCCAATTCACTGCCTTTCGCACATGACCCAATTTATCCTTAAAGAAGCACATCGTTTTGCCATCACAGGACAACGCAAAGCTTTAGCCAAATCACGTAAAAAACCAATTGATGGCGTTGGTAAAAAACGCCGTGCCGATTTACTCAACCACTTTGTTGGTTTACAAGGCTTGAAAAAAGCCAGTATTGAAGATTTAGTCAAACTTAAAGGCATTAGCGAAGAAGTTGCCACTAAACTTTATGCCCATTTGCATTAACACAATTAGGGTTTAATATCAATATGTTAACTCTTAAATGATGATAATCCTATGAAATACGCGGGCTAGGGAGTTGTGATGGAGCTTTCTAATCTAGCAGACTTGCGGTGCTTGAATTTCTCATTGGCAAGTCGTCCAACTTTGATGGCATTAATTAACCAGATAATACTAAAGATAAAGCCTGATATGGCAAGTATTAATTTAATATTGTAAGCTTGGTTGCCTGTTTGTTTGATGAGAAAACCAGAGAACCACACGACACTATTAACAAAAAACAATTGAGTAAAAACATCGCCAGCTCGATAAATCACCGTATCGAGAAAGTTTTTAAACTTGTATTTAATGTTTTTATTAAGGCCTGTAAACAACCAATCTGTTGGAGGTTTCATGATTCCGTATGCACCGCTGCGTTGCATGATGATTGCGCCAAGAACCACATTAAGTACAGGGAGAAAACCAAATAAAGCGAAGGCAAATATCATCATTACTGGATAAATGCCTAAGATTTTATGAATTTTAAATTTTTGCAAGAAAAAAGGCGTGAGAACTAACTGAAAAAACAAGGTAAACATATTGGTAACGGTATTGATATTGGCAAATACTGCTGTTCGAGTGGCTCTCTGAGGGAAATATTCTTTAACAAAATAACCTTGTAAGGTATAAAAGATACCGCCAATTAATACTGACATCACCGTCATTAAGGCAATTTGTTGCAGAAGTTTGGAGCTGAAAATTAATTTCATTCCTTCAATTGGGCTGCCGCCAATAGGGGCTTCTTTGTTTTCAGTGGATTCGTTGGCAAACTCTCTGACTTTATAAACGGCAAATATACACAATAATAAAAAAGCAAAGGATACCAGTAATAAATTTATAGTGCCAATTCTATGCACTAAAGCCGCAGTAATTAAACCACCAGTTATGCCACCAGTGCTGCCGCCTGCAGCTATTACACCAAAGAGCCTTTTGCCTTGTTTTTTATTGTAGACATCGGACATAAAACTCCAAAATACTGAAACCACAAAGACATTATAAACACTAACAAAAACAAAGAAAATTCGTGCAAGCATGACATTGTCAGTGCCGAAGTTTTTAAATATAGCCCATAAAGACAATATGCAGATGGCAAAAAAACCATATATTAGCGGGATAAATTGTTTGCGAGAATAGCTAGAAACAATCTTTCCATAAATAGGTTGAATCAGTAACATGACAATGAAAGTGGCAGAAAACAACAGGTCGTAATTTTCAGGACCAGCGGTAACGCCCATCACTTCTCGAATGGGACGCAATATAAAATAACCAGTCAGTAAAAAGTAAAAGTACAAGAAGGACCAAATCAATGGTTTCCATTCACCTGTTTTGACTTGAGATTTAAAATAGGCGATTATTTTGTTTTCAGACATAGTTATAATGTACGCGAGAGGTTATTTGGCATAATAACACATATGGAATTGTTTGTGCATGACTGGCTACAGTTTCTAAGGGTAATTCTGATTTCTTATCTTGTCCCCAAACCAGTACAGAATCGCCTACTTTTAGGTTATTAATGGTGCTGACATCAATGGCTAACATATCCATGGATACGCGACCAACTATTTGGGCAGGTGTGCCATTAACTTTGACCAAGGCTTTGTCGGTTAAATTCCATGGATAACCGTCGCCATAGCCAATGCCAATAATGGCAATTTTCATGGGTTTGGTGCTCACATAGGTATGTGAATAACCAATACCTTGATTAACACCAATGTTTTTTATGGCGATAATGTTGGTTTTGAGAGTCATGACAGGCTTTAATCCAAAGTCTTGCGCTTGTTTATTTGCAATGGGTGAAACGCCGAAAAGTGCTAACCCAACTCGGCACCATTCATCTTTTAAGTTTTTATGGTTCAGTAGAGCAGAAGTGTTTGATAAAGACTGTTGGTAACTAGGGTAGGCTTTATCAAATTGTAAAAACATTTCGGTTTGTTTTTGCGTGAGTGTGTTTGTGTTGTCATCAGCTGATGCAAAATGACTCATTAAAATGATATCTTGAATATTTGGGTGCTTTTCGAGTATTTTGATAGCACTCTGAAATTGCTCTGTATTGAAGCCTAAGCGATTCATGCCTGAGTCCAATTTACACCAGATGTTCATTGTTTTTGATGAGGCAATGGTTTGCAAGATTTTTATTTGTTCAATCTGGTGTATGACACAATCAAAGTTGTTTTCAAAAGCCGTTTCAAGCTCATTTGCATCTAAAAAACCTTCGAGCAATAGAATCTTTACTTCTTGGTTGTAACGGCGAATCAGTAAGGCTTCTTCAATGGTGGCAACCGCGTAACAGTCAACTGTTCCTAAAGTTTGAATTATGCGTTTAATGCCATGACCATAAGCATCCGCCTTGATAACCAAAACCAGTTTATTGGGTGCTTGTTTTTTTAAAACCGTGTAATTGTGCTTTAAATGAGCAAGGTTTATTATGGCTGTAGTTCCACGGCTCATGGATTAACCTGTATTAATGCGTTTGGTTAGGGGGTATTTGCGACTCAATGCCAATATCGTTGAGAAAGTTTTCAAAACGCGTAAATTCACCCAAAAAGGTTAATGGAACCATACCTGTAGAACCATGCCTGTGCTTGCCTAAAAT
>JALSIL010000090.1 GCA_026990095.1 Lysobacterales bacterium | reverse complement strand
GTCCATGTTACGAATATCATCACCAGCTTGGTAAACCCGCGACTCTTGGTAGTCCATACCTCGTCCACGAAAACGCGAGTCATGTAAACCTGAAATCGCTGAAGTTGCTTTCTTGCGACTGGATAAGGACAACGTTTTTGCATAAGATTGCTGTGCAACCAATGCTTTGGTGGTAACTTGAGTAGCTGAGTTCATGATTTATACAATCGGTACTACACGCAACAAACGATCAATAATGTCATCGGGTGTCACCCCTTCAACTTCTGCCTCAAAACTCAAAATCAGGCGATGACGCAAAACATCATGAATAACAGCATGAATATCTTCAGGCAATAAATGGTCACGACCTCTTAAGAATGCATGAGCTCTTGCACACCTATCTAAGGCAATAGTGGCACGAGGTGAACCGCCATAATTTATCATTTGTGCTAACTGTTTATCGTATTTTTCGGGGTTCCTAGTGGCGAGAATAAGCTCAACCATATAACTTTCAAGATTTTCAGCCACATAGAGATTCAACACGTGTTGTTGAGCAGTAAACACCACTTCTTGGGTTAAAAACACAGAATCTTTTGCTGGTTTTTCATAACCCTCTTTGTCTCTATTTTGAGCTAGTTTTAAAATATCTTTTTCTGTTTCCGCATCAGGATAACCAATAGCAACATGCATTTGAAATCTATCCAACTGTGCTTCAGGCAATGGATACGTGCCTTCTTGTTCAATTGGGTTTTGCGTTGCCATAACTAAAAACAATTTAGGCAATGGATAAGTTGTACTGCCTATGGTAATTTGTTGTTCTCCCATAGCCTCAAGTAAAGCAGATTGCACTTTGGCAGGTGCTCTATTGACTTCATCAGCTAAAATTAAGTTATGGAATAATGGACCTTTTTGAAATTCAAATTCACCCGTTTGTGCTCGGTATATTTCTGTACCCGTTAAATCTGAAGGCAACAAATCAGGAGTAAACTGAATGCGTTTAAAGTCCCCTTCAAGCCTATCCGCCAAGGCTTTAATTGCTGTTGTTTTTGCCAGACCTGGAGCACCCTCAACGAGCAAGTGCCCATGAGACAATAAAGCCATGAGCAATCTATCAACTAATTTGGCTTGCCCAAAGATTTCTTGTGATAAAGATGCACTTACTTTTTGAAAAATTTGTGCCGTTTCTATTAAGTTATTATCTGAATTATTATTATCCATATTCATCTGCTTATATTTTTGACCATGTTATGACAGTTGGCTTATAATATGGTTCAATAATATCGATTTCAAGTGAGAAATATCATGATAAAAAAAATAGCCTTTATTTTTAGCCTTATTTTAGTTAATGCCTGTGCCATTCAAACGCCTGTCATTGCCAATGACAACAGCAGAAAAAATGATGATTTTGAAATTCATAAATTAGTTATTCAAATGAATACTAGAGACCCTGAGGTGCAGTCCGAAGTCATTTCAAATATTGTTAATATCTCTAAATATTATGGTGTTGACAACGTTGAAATTGAATTGGTAGCATACGGACCGGGCATCTATTTTGTCACCAAACAAAGTGAATTTCGCAAACGCATAGAAAGTTTAATGATGCAAGATGTCACCTTTACTGCCTGTGGTGATACCATAAAAGTAATTAAAAGGACAAAAGGCATTGATTTGGATTTGATTGATGATGTTGTGGTTGTAAAAAATGGAGTGCCGCGCATGATGGACTTGCAAGAGCAAGGTTATTCCTACCTTAGCCCCTAAACAGGGCATTAGGGCATAAATTTTTATTGTAAATATTTTTTAGAAGTGGCATAATCATACAATGAAAATATTAAAATTGTGTTTATTACTTTTCTTTGCTGTAATAGGTGCGGGTTGCCAATCCAATATTGGTCCAACTATCACTCACGTGGTCATAAAGAATGATTTAAAAGGCATAATTTTAGATACCCGCGATAGAAACATATTAAGTGCATTTGAAAAGGATTTTTATAATAAAAAGGAGTACCCAGAAGGAGACCCAACTTTTGAATACTTGATGGACATTACTAGTGGCGGAAAATCAACACGCTGGCAATATAACCCAGATGGTAAAATTAGAATTTTTCAGCCTAATTCTAAAATTTACAAAATTGAAAACGTAAGTTCTTTCAATAAAACGTTAACAATTAACCCAAATCCCGATATTAGAAAACACAATTCAATATCGGGATTTGGGATTAACTAAAAACGATAAGATAACAATATACCACAAAATAATACCAATCCAACCCAATTATTATTAAGAAATGCCTTAAAATAGTTAGTTAGTTTTCGGGTTTTTAATAGTTTATTTTGGTAAATAAATAATACAACCACTAAGCCCAAAGCCACATAATAAGGACTGTTCATTTCAATTTTTAAACCCAATAAGAGCAATACCAATAGCATCATCGCTTGAATAATCGCAATGATTATATAATCCAAATCTCCAAACAATATTGCAGTGGATTTAATGCCTGCTTTAAGGTCATCTTTTCTATCCACCATGGCATACATCGTGTCATAGGCTGTTGTCCAGAACACATTGGCAATAAACAGTAACCACGACTCTACCGGAATAGCGTCCCTCAACTGGGCAAATGCCATCGGTATGGACAAAGCAAACGAAACGCCTAAATACAATTGTGGCAAATAGGTATGGCGTTTCATAAATGGGTAAGTGATAGCAAAGAATGCTGCAATAACCGCTATAATTATGGCTAATTTATTTAAGAATATGAGTAATGATGCTGCCAGAAGTAATAAAACCAGAAAAAATACAACAGCATTTTTTACTGGCAAATCCTTAACTGCCAAAGGACGTTGTTTAGTTCTGGTCACTTTTCCATCAAAATCTTTATCCGCGATGTCATTAACAACACAGCCTGCAGAACGCATAAGGAAAACACCTAGTCCAAAAATAAATAAATATTTAATAGGCGGGATACCCTCTGCAGCAACCCACAAACCCCATAAAGTTGGCCACAGTAAAAGCAATGTTCCAATCGGTCGATCAAATCGAATAAGTTGCAAATAAGGGCTTAGGGTTTTACTAACGTTTGTAACTGACATTTAAAAAGATAAATTGGTATTAATTTTTGGATTTTTATTCTACCATTAGCTTACTCTAAACTAAAAACAAATTATGTTTAATATCGTCTTATTTGAGCCTGAAATACCACCCAATACGGGTAATATCATTCGGTTATGTGCCAATACTGGTGCTCAATTGCATTTAATCCATCCATTGGGATTTGACATGAATGAAAAAGCCTTACGCCGTGCAGGGCTTGATTACCACGAGTTTACCCAAGTCAAAGAGTATCATAATTTTGCCGATTTCATGTTAAAATCTCAACCACAAAACTTATATGCTCTGACAACAAAAGGCAACAAAAACTATTGCGACCTTTCTTATAAAAAAGATGATTATTTTATTTTTGGCCCAGAAACTCGCGGTATTCCAATAGATATACTAAATTTAGATTGCGTAACAAACAAAGTATTACTGCCAATGAAAAAGGGGTCTCGAAGCCTAAATCTTTCAAATACTGTAGCAATTATGCTTTATGAAGCATTGAGACAAGCCAACTTCAATGAATTTAACTAATTTACCAATAATGATTAACTGAGAAGCCATAAAATGAAAAATCTTCGTTAATAAACTGTCCATAAGGTGATTTTCCATCATAATATTCGAACAACAGTTGCAAAGGACGATCAAAAAATCCCGTGTATTCAACACCTGCTTTGAAGCTGACATTAGGGTGCCAGTCAGATGCCTGCCAAGACTTTATGTCTAAGCCAAATATTGGATTAAACCAACGGTATTGATTGCCTCTAAATTGCACACCTGCTTGAAACTGAAATTTTTCCAGCGAACTAGGCTCTGAGCGAACAATAAAACTACCACCTAAGTAGGTTCCCCATTGGTTCATGTTTCGATAAGCCAGTACATCAATGGTTTCATAAGAGAGGTTAAGTCGATTATCAAGATAAAAAGGGTTATCAATTAAAAATTCATCGCCTAAATGCGTACTTCTGTGTGAATATTTTAAGCGGATATTCCCTTTTTTTGTGTTTTTAACCAGTTCTGCACCAATCATAAAGTCGGTATTAATCAACGCACCGCCACGATTATTGCGTGTATCTATTTCACTGACATCAAATTGTGATTTAACCAAACCAATCAAGTTAAAATCGATTGATTTTTGGTACTCTAAAATATCAAATGTTTTGAGCTTTAATCGCGTCCCTACTCCCAATAAAATGGCATTAATGTCTTTACCTAAAAATTCCATACGCCCAAAAGTAGAAAATATACGCGGCTCTTCTAAATCAGCCAGCAAGGCCGACATCCTAAATTCTCCAATCTTATTGGCAAGCTCTTTGTTTTCTTTCTTCTCAACAGGTGTGTTTATTGCGTCGTAACATTCCAAACGCTCTTGTTGAATTGTAATTTCCCGGCAAAGATTTAAGGCATTTTGTACAGATGACTCTTGTGCATAAACACTAAGAGATATAAACAAAAATGTGATGGCTAAGTTTTTCATGGTTGTTGTAATTTTTGCATACTTTATCTCATGGTTGATTGATAAAGACCCAAACTAGTAATAATTATTTCATTCGTCCGCAAAAACTTCGTAATGAATGACTTTATCTTCAAACTCAAGCAAGAACTGTTTATCTTTTTGGTAGTATTTAGGTGTCTCATAGTCCTCTCCAGCAAAGTTTTTGATGACTTCTAGATTTTCCCAATAAGTAATAAGAGTAAAATGGGCTATCTGGCCAACAACATGACTCAGAAAAGATAATTTCACAAATCCTTTTGTGCTTTTATAATCTGGCACAGCTTTTTCTAGCATAAACTGCGTGTATTCATCTTTATCAGATAATTTAGTTGTGCCATGCCATATTCGTGCAATCAT
>JALSIL010000089.1 GCA_026990095.1 Lysobacterales bacterium | reverse complement strand
CAAGCAACAAGCCACCAGTCAACTAGAACGTCGACTGGAGCAGCGCCATCCCTCACATTTTTCATCGATCGTGACATTCGAAAATAAAGAGAGTACCGCAACCGTACTGAATTTTTCAAAATCTGGGTTGTCTATTTTATCGGCCAGAGAGATTCCACCCAATGAACCCTTTGAGATTGAGCTTGCTTTCAACAGTGAACGTAACGTTCATGTTGCCTTTAAGTCCATTAGTTGCCAAAAAGTAGAAACGGGTTATCTTGTAGGGGCTAAATTGGTAGAGCCTTCTAACCAATACGACAGTCTATTCACGAAAATTATTCAGCCGAGACACTCGGTTGTGAGTGATTGTTGGTAAATTTGAAAACGTCACTGCAAAATATAAAGGGTTATGTTGACGCTTTACTCAATAAAAGTCAGCACCAAGTTGACCACTGGTTTACAAAAGAGACGCATAAAATCGCCATTACAGGTCTAAGCCGTAGTGGTAAGTCGATGCTGTTTACCAGCTTAATCACCACCCTAAAATACCGCTGTGAAGAGCACTACCACTGTTTGCCATTGCTTAAAAACTTGCCCTCACATCTCGTTGACAGTGTTCGAATAGAGGACGTTCAAGGCTGCGAACCTTTTCCAATTCACACTCACATTCAATCACTTGAGCATCAAGCGTGGCCTGCTGCCACCGAACAAGTGTATGCGTTTAAGCTCATCGTAAAACTAAAACAAACTGGAACCATCAAAAAGCATCTATTGCCTTACTCTGAAGTGATTTTTGAATTTTTTGATTACCCTGGAGAGTGGATTACCGACCTGCCCATGCTGAATCAAACGTTTTCACAATGGTCAGATTCTGCATGGGCGCAACAAGTCGCCGAACCCCAACGCTATTATGCTCAAGCGTGGCATGAATTTGTTCAAAATTTTAATTTTGAGGCCTCTCCCAATCCAGAAAATAGAGCAAGCCTTGTGCAAGCTTATCGACGCTATTTACAGGCATCCAAATTAGGCGGGATATCCCTCTTGCAACCCGGTAGCTTTCTTATTTCAGGTTCTGGGTTCAACTGGAAAACACATGGTTTTACGCCGCTTCCGACCAAAGTCACCAGTGATTCAACCAACCCTTGGAATCAACTGTTCTCTGAACACTATCAACACTTTTTAATGCAGTGGCTAACCCCCCTAAAAACCGCCACCTTTCAAGCATCAGACAAACAAGTTATTCTGATTGATCTATTTGAGGGCTTAAACCACAGTAAACAACACCTCCTGCAACTGAAAGAGACATTAAGTAAACTTTCTCAGACCTTTGTTTACGGTAATGCCAATTGGTTTAGCAAACATGTTTTACGAAAATCGACCATTGGAAAGGTCGCTTTTGTAGCAACTAAATCCGATTTAATTCCTGACGCCCAAAAAGAGAATTTACTCGCACTGTTAAAAGATATAACAGAAGGCGCCCGATCTCAATTTAGCCATAAAGAGATTGAGTTTGAGCATTTTTTAGTCTCGGCCATCCAAGCCACCGACCCAGGAACATCCCCAAATAGCTTACGATATACCAATACCGATAACCAACACATTGAAGTGCAGTTTGAAACCCTACCCTCCAGTGTAAAACAGATGAAATCCGATGAAAATTTTCCAACCTTACCGGTCAAAGTTCCCAAAGATTATCTGCCCAGAATATTAAATGGCCGTGGTATGGATCGCTTATTTCAATACCTATTAGAATGAGATAACACCCTATGGACTCAAATCAAAAACAGACACCTTCTTACCGTTCAAAAATAATCCAAACGCCTTTAAACAAAGCGCAACCAGAACAATCCATGCCGCAAAAAGAAGTGGACATCGCGCACTACGAACCCAAAAAAAGCACCCCACTTTGGTCACTGACACTCGGGCTTGGCATACTGTGTTTTATCGCTTTCTCCCTTTTTCAAGCAATTCACTCCCTGTTATTTTATTTTAACAGTTACCCTATATTAGCCAGTGGATTAGCCCTTATTCTTGCTCTTTTTACTCTGACCCTAATATTTCTAATCTACCGAGAAATCAAAGGCTACTTAAGCATTAATCACTTTATTGCGCATAAAATAGACTTCGCCGAATTAGAACATCATTCCAACAGAGAGAAGACACTTAAAACGCTTAAACAACATGCTTCAACATGGGACAACACCAGCTTTGCTCAACACTGTTATCAACAGTTTGAAGCATCCCTTAACGCCGATTTAAGCAACTCAGAAATTATTCAACTCTACCAACAAAATGTGAGCAACCCCATTTTGAAGCAAGCTGAATCCGTGCTCAAAAAAGAGTCTTTTATCAGTGGTGGATTGGCATTTATCAGCCCTAACGCCTTCATTCAAACCCTGCTTATTTTTTGGGTAAGCATACGAACCATAAAACGTATTGCGGCTGTCTTTGGCTTACGGGCAAGTGTGTCAGGCAACTGGAAATTAATTAAAATTGTGGCGGAAAATATGGCGGCACAAAGTTTTTTAGAACTGGCCACCGATGAAATTACTCAACAAATTGGCGGCTCTCTCGCAGCAAAATTCATGGAAAACTCAGCGGAAGGATTGGCGGCAAGTGCGCTTAATGTTCGTTTAGGAAGAGCGTTAATCAATCAATTAAAAAATCCCCCCCCCTCTCTTAAAAATTAAGTTCCCACTTATGGGGAAATATAATTTTGACTTTTAAAAAGGTAACTATTACAATTATCTATTCATTAAATTCATGATTCATGGCTAAAGCATTGAAAGTTCTTGGCATTCCTATTTTAGAAAAATTTAAGAAAAATCACGCCCCATCACGTGGAGCTTTGAATGCTTGGCTTTTAGAGGCAAAAGATGCCAAGTGGTTAAACATGAATGATATTTGGCAAAGATACCCTAAGGCTAGTTTGATGAAAAAATCTAATAGCCGAGTTATTTTTGACATTAAAGGTAATGACTATCGACTGACTGTACAAGTAAATTTTAAGCTCGGTATTTTAAACATTGAATGGATCGGTACTCATGCAGAATACGATAAAAAGGAGTTTTCAGGAGGTAAAAATGGATATTAAACTAATCCAAAGTGAAAAAGAGTACGAGTTAGCGATGGCGCGTGTGGATAAGCTAATGAATTTAGATCCAGAATTGAATACACCTGATAGTAATGAGCTAGAACTATGGGCTACTTTAATTGAGAAATATGAATCTGAACAGCATACACCAGAAAGCCCAACGCCGATTGAAGCGATTAAATTTCGAATGGATCAAATGGGCTTTAATCAAAATGATATGACGAGTTACTTTGGTTCTAAGGCAAAAACATCTGAAGTACTTAATGGTAAACGTAAATTAACGCTAGCGATGATGCGAAAGTTGGTAAATGGCTTTGGCATACCTGCCCATGTTTTTTTGCAAGATGAAGCCGTTTTATTAAACAAATCCAATATTGATTGGCGAGCATACCCTTTAAAAGATATGTTTAAAAAAGGCTATTTTCCAAACTTTAAAGGCAAATTAGCTGATTTGAAACTGGTAGCCGAAGAAGAAATTCGGGCTTTTATTGAACGGGTTAAGGGTGCTTCTAGTTTACCAAAACCTTGCATGAGAACGACTGCACATGGCGAGAATAATAAAGAAGTTAATGAATATTCCTTGCAAGCTTGGCAAATTAAGACGCTAGAAAAAGGCTACCAAGAACAATCAGATATCGTAATGTTTGATGAAAATTCAATTAACTTAGAATTTTTAAAAAAAGTTGCACAATATTCATTCTTGGATGAAGGGCCTGTTTTAGCTCAGGAGTTCTTGGCCAAATATGGTATATACATGGTAGTTGAGCCTCACTTAGAGCAAACATATTTAGATGGTGCAGCTTTCCTATCGCCAAAAGGAAATCCTGTCGTTGCTGTGACATTACGCTATGATCGCTTAGATAATTTTTGGTTTACCTTATTGCATGAATTAGCTCATATTGAGCTAAAACATATCAATAAAAACACTCCAATATTTGATTCTAATTTAAACCCTGATGATACGAATGAAATTGAACAACAAGCAAATAAGAGAGCAAAAGAGGCTTTTGGACTGCCTGATTGTGACTTAAGTTCCGTTGATACCTATGCAGAAATTATAAGACTGGAAAAAAAATATAATATTTCTGCCAGCATTATTATCGGACAAGTAAGAAGAATAAAAAATAATTACACTTTATTTAGCCGAAAAATGGGCAAGGTACGGTATTTGTTTGAATAATAAATAAGAAAAATTTTGACCCGCGCCAACGGATCAAAATTAGGTAAAAGAGAGCAAAGCAGAAGCTTGTTCTCTCTTAGATTTGAACTTTACAGTACAGAATCAGAGACTGAATTGTAAAGTAATGAGCTAAGTTTGTCTATCGCTTCTTGAAATAAGGAGATAGTAATATGCTAAATTCAAAACCCAAAGTGGTTTCTGTTCGTAAGTATACTCGCCGTAAAAACGGCCAGCTTGAACACGTTAGAAAGCACAAACGCTCACTTCCTAGATAAGGAAATTTATCACTTTACAAGCTCACCTATGTGGGCTTTTTTATTCCCCTTAGACTGGCTAACTCAACCTTGAAGTGCAAAACCATTAATCATGTCTTTTTGATCCTTTTTAGGTCGATTTAATGGAGTTTCAATACTAAAAATTGCCAGCAATAGTTTTTTAATGATCTCTTTTAGATTAAACTTAAAGATCAACCATACCCCTCCATAAAGTCTTCATAATCTTTTCTCTTGTTTCTCGTCTGACCATCCCTATATATTCAGTATAATCAGTTTTTATTACTTTTTTTATGACTCAATTTTTGGATGCCTTTACCATGTCAGAGATACAAGATAATACGTCAGAAAACAGCCTTACCCAGCGTTTTCAGGCGTTACAAACGCATATTAACCAGCAGATCATTGGT
>JALSIL010000088.1 GCA_026990095.1 Lysobacterales bacterium | reverse complement strand
AAGCAAGTCTTAAATTAACAAAAAAACCTGTCGCACTGTTGCTACAGGTTTTTTATTTATTCAAAACTATTAGCAATGCAAATTAAAGAAAAGAGAGGTATACACATTACAGCTATTGCAGTTGTGTAAAAAATAGTACGAGATTATGTGGTCAATTCTAGTCAACAATACCGCCCGCCTATAATCCTAATTTCGCTTTAACCAGAAAATAATTGCTACCATCTCGGTGTACATGTTATCTTCCGAAAATTGGGTTTATTGCTAATGGAGCTTTTAGTTGGAAAATGTCGCTAGGGTAAGTGGGATTTATCCCACTAAAATCTCAACTAAAAACCAAGAAAGTGTCAGTTAAATCTGACAATCCATGGAATGGGCAAAAAGCTCTTTTTTGTATTAAAGACAATCACTAAAATCGAACTTACCCGATAAACGAATCAGATATTGTGACTCGTACCTTACACAACATGCCACTAAAGCTGACTGATTGCTTCTTGGAATCCCTTTTTGTCTTTTGGCGACACCAGTATTGTTCTTCCTTGACCATAGTGTATTTCGAGTCTATTTAACGACAGCGCTGGGGACGACAGCACAGAACGACTTGGCTTAACAGACCCAATTTCGTTTAGCGGGATTGACCAGCTAAATGGCCCAGACCGAATCTTGAGTGTACCAGCTTCAACTAAATAGTAAGTTGAAAGCAAAAGCCAAACTGGCAGACCAAGTGTAAATACAGCCACCACTCCTATGACACCAATCGCTGCAGTGCTCAAGGCTCCGATGCTTACTACAACGAAAATGAAAATCGCACCAGGTAACCCCAGTGTTAATAAATAGAACCAAGTATCAACTGCACTTCGGAATTTCATTTTGTACTCATCTCCTCATTGTGATATAACAACTTCTTATATACGCATTAGCATCATATATCGTTGTTAATTCTTGTATGTTTTTAGTGTTATTCATAACTTTCTATACTATAATATCACAGTTGTTTTCTCAATACAAGCATTAAAATTGCGTGCTAATTTGCGTATTTATCGTGTTATTTTTACATGCAGAGACCTTTGCATAACTCTGGGATGATGGAAAAAAGAATGAAAAAAGCTCCAATCAAGGCAAAAAATGAGTCAAATAGCCCACTACTTATTCGTATCATCCATGATACTCACCCACATGCGTGGGCTAGCGTGAAAGTCCTTTCCAGAAGGATTTTTGCGAATTTTTTAACGCAGAGTGATGTTTTTTGCAACTTTTTAACACGTGCCAGAGTTATGCAAAGGTCTCTTTTAAATTTATTCTAATTTTACCTGACTTAGACCCCATTTTTAGCATTCCCCAAATCCCGATAGTGAAAACAAAATTATAGCACAAACCCTTAGCACGTGCCTAGCATACCAAGAAAGTATCTTATCACCAATGATTGGTGGTTGAGCTTTTTATTGCGTATCGTCCTGATACTGGCCCACACCCGTGTGGGTTTACATGAAAATCCTTTTCATAAGGATTTTTGGAGATTGCTTAGGTGTATTAAGGGCTTGTGCTAGCATTGAGATTTCACTATCGGGGTTTGGGTAAATAATCTATTGAGTCGCTAAGCATTATAAGCCACCTGTATAATGGCATCGCCGCGATTAACCACGGGATTGTTGTTGAGTGTAATGATGTAGCCATTTTTTGGGCAGTTGCAGGATTTGTGGTAATCACCTAAGGGTCCGCAGATAGAACCAAGGGTTTGTTTAAGTTTAACCTTGTCTCCTACCTTAATCGTTGGATGAAAAAAGCCCGAAACAGGTGCTCGTAGCCATTTTCGGTTGCGGAAGGTTTTACTTGGGTTGATGTTTTCAGCGTAATCAGCCATGTTAAGAAAATTTAAGACTTTCTTAACTCCAGAGAGTGCTATTTCTGTTACTTCTTGGTCAAAACGTAAGGATTCTCCGCCTTCAAAAACAATAATCGTTTTGCCTTTTTCACTAGCTGTTTCACGCAGTGATTGTGAAATGAGATTGGAATGTAAAGTAAATGGTGCATTAAATGCCAGTGCCAATTCTGCACTTTTTTCATCGGTTAACACCGCACGAACCTGAGCGGCATTAAATCGGCTTTTCCCCCCGGTATGGAAGTCAATAATGTAATCGCTATGCGGTAAGATGGTTTTGGTCAAATGGTAAGCAATTTGACTGGCAAGTGAGCCTTTGGAAAACCCAGGAAAAGAGCGGTTTACATCTTTACCATCGGGAACTTCGCGTGAATAATTGATAAAGCCAAAAATATTAAGTATTGGGATGCAAATCACCGTGCCATTTTCGACGTGGTTGATTTTTTCATCCAAGATACGTCGAACCACATCCACCGAATTAATTTCATCGCCATGCAAACCAGCCATCAATAACAAAACAGGCCCATCACTGATTCCACGCGAAACAATAACAGGAATATCAATTTTTGTCCCTGAGGTTAATTTCGCAATCGCAAGGTTTATCTTTTTGGTTTGCCCTTTTTTTATTTCCGTGCCAGATATTTTCATGTGATTTCTTGTAAGTGTTGAATTATTTTTTCAGCCACATTAATCTTAGTTGTTTTTTCTATGCCTTCTAATCCTGGTGAGGCATTAACCTCTATAATTAACGGTCCGCGTTTTGATTGTAACATATCCACACCTGCGACCTCCAACCCCATGGCTTTGGCTGATTTTATTGCTGTTTCTTGCTCATCATCAGTCAATTTAATCTTTATGCCTTTTCCTCCTTGGTGTAAATTGGAGCGAAAGTCGCCTTTTTTGGCCTGACGCTTCATCGCAGCAACAACCTTTCCTCCCACAACAATGGCACGAATGTCCGCTCCTTTGGATTCGGCAATATACTCTTGAATGATAAATCGCTTGTTAGCACTTTGGTGGGCATTGATAATTTCACCAGCGTGTTTGCGGTCTTTAATCAGAAAAACACCAAAACCTTGTGTGCCCTCTAACTGTTTCATGACAATAGGAAAACCACCAACTGCGGTAATAATTTCATCAATATTGTAAAAATAATGGGTAAAATAGGTCTTGGGCATGCCGACATCTTCAATAGTCAGTGCTTGCAGACAATGCAATTTATCTCGTGCCATCAATAAAGCTTGAGAAGCAACTAAAGTGGGAACATTTTGCATTTCAAATTGGCGAATCAATGCCGAACCATAAAAGGTAAAAGTGGTGCCAATACGAGGAATCAAAGCATCAATAAATCGCAGTGATTGTCCGTTGTAATAAACCACGGGATTTTCTTTTTCGCAAATGATGTTGCAATGCATGTAATCAACAATTGCGGTGTTGTGTTTTGCCTTTTGGGCTTCTTCAAAAAGTCTTTGGGTAGAGTAAAGTCTTTTGTTCCGTGAAAGTATTAAGATATTCATGTTAATTAATCCTACGGCATAATACCGCAAATTCAGTTCGAGTCTATTTATTTGTTACAAGGCATCTGCATAGAAATTTAGTCATGCACTATCAAATGCTAATTACTCGTACTACAAGCGAACAGACTTGAACCTTTTATAGTTATATCGATTGGTAAGGGGCTTCAAGAAATCCTCATCTCTGCGTTATAGCTTTCATCAAGGGAGAACCATTCATTTCAAGCTAAGCCTTGATATGAGAATTCCTTGAAGCCCTGAATTACGATATTATACCGTAGGATTAATATGATACTTCAAATAGGATTTAGCTTTCAATAAATTCCGATGTTAGGCGTTTAATTTCATCCAAATAACCTGACTTTGTTGAATCCAACCAAATGGCATTTTCTTCCTTGCGTAACCATGTCCACTGGCGCTTAGCAAGTTGACGTGTCGCAACAATGCCTTTGAAAATCATTTCTTCCTTATTCAACTCACCTTCAAGATACTGCCACACTTGGCGGTAGCCGACACAACGCATGGAGGGCATATCATAAGTTATCTTGGGATTGGCTCTTAATTTTTCCACCTCTTCGATAAAACCTTGTTTCAGCATAATCTCAAAGCGTTGTTCAATGCGTTTATGCAACACAGCACGTTCTGGTGCAATAACGATTTTTAACACATCATAATCCAACCTTATGCCTTGGTCTTTTTGATGCAACTCAGTCATGGTTTGACCCGTGATAGTATAAACTTCCAGCGCCCTTCCTATGCGTTGCGGATCATTTTTATTAATTCGCCTAGCAGAATCAGGATCAATTTTACTCAAGCGTTGATGCAAACCATCCCAACCGATTTCTGTGGCAGCTTGCTCAAGTTCTGCCCGTATCACCGTGTTGGCATCAGGTAATTGAGACAAACCCTGTTGCAAGGAGCGGTAATACATCATGGTGCCACCAGCCAATAAAGGCATGTTGTCTGATTTTCGTGAAATTTCCATCAATTTATATGCATCATCGACGAAATTAGCCGCAGAATACGATTCCCACGGATTAATAATATCCACTAACGCATGCGGTGCTTTAATTAAAGTTTGCTCATCAGGTTTGGCCGTACCAATATCCATCTGCCGATACACCAAAGCCGAATCCACCGAAATAATATCGCAACCGTATTTTTCATGCAAAAATATCGCTGCATCCGTTTTACCCGCAGCAGTTGGACCCATTAGAAAGATGGCTTTTTTGTTCACTTGTTTAAGTTGTTAGATTAAAGGAATATTATATCTTGAGAGATCACTTATTGGATAGAGTTAAATCATTATTTTAATAGCTCACAACTGATGTTTGGATTAATGACTTTTAACCAAAAGACCTATTTCACCCCTATCGGCAAATAAGCGAAACCATTTTCATGCATTTGTTTTTTGTTGAATTGGTTGCGCCCATCAAAAAAGAGGTTGGTTTTGAGTAGTGATTTGATTTTGTTGAAGTCTGGACTGCGGAATTCTTGCCATTCGGTAATCAATAACAACGCATCGGCATTGTTAAGGGCTTGGTATTTCTCAT
>JALSIL010000087.1 GCA_026990095.1 Lysobacterales bacterium | reverse complement strand
ATCGGAACGGTAGAGAATCTAAAAAAATACTGCAAAAACCTAAAACAGAAGTATATAAAGGGTTTGCCTAGAACTCAAAGCGTAAAAAGTGGTTAAAAATCAGACTTAGAGTGAGATAAATCCCACTTACCAGATTGGCTTCGTTAGATTTTAACCGATAATTCAATTGAATCAAATCCTGCGACTTCTAATCAGAGACACGGCATTTAAGCCGACATCATCCTGGTAGATTTTCGATGGACGATGTAGGTAAAGTGAGTGGCAATTCAGTGTGATGGGTTAATCTTGCGATAACGAACCCCAAAGCCACACTCACTTCAAGATTTGGGGTGTTCTAAATCGCAGTTCTTTCAACTACTAATTTCCATGATATATCCCTTAAACTAGTGCAGCAAAACAGTATTTAACTATAACTTCTCCACAAACTCAAAGTCAATTTTTCTATCGTCAATAGAGACTGCTGCCACTTTGATCTTAACTTTATCGGCTAATTGAAATTTATGCCCCGAGCGTTCACCAACCAACTTGTGTTGAATAGGTTCGTGGCGATAATAATCATTGGGCAATGAAGTCATGTGGATTAATCCATCGACCATAATATTATCCAGTGTCACAAACAAGCCAAAATGGGTCACTCCTGAGATGATTCCTGTCATTTCCTCGCCAATAAATTGTTCCATATACATGCATTTCAAACGCGCATCAACATCACGAGAAGCGGTTTCGGCTCGGCGTTCATTGAGCGAACACTGCACACACATTTCAGCTGCTTTTTGTTGTGAATAAATGTATTTTTTCGGTTTATTTTCTTTGATAATGTAATCAATAGCGCGGTGAATCATTAAATCAGGATAACGCCTAATCGGTGAAGTAAAGTGTGCATAGTGTTTTAATGCCAAACCAAAATGCCCGCCATTTTCGGCTTCATACGCGGCTAGGGCTTGCGAGCGCAATAACACGCTTTCGATTAAGGCAACATCATCTCGACCTTGAATCATTTCAATAATTCGTTCAAAATCTTTGGGTTCTACTGGGTCATGAAAATTAGGCTTGATGCCAAGTGAATGCAAAAAGGCTTTTAAATCAGTTAATTTTCTCTCAGGTGGTTTGTCATGCACCCGATAAGCCGCTGGAACTTTGTGCTTTTCAACAAACTGAGCCGCACTAATATTGGCTGCAATCATAAAGGCTTCAATGAGTTTATGTGCATCATTGCGTGTGTAGGGATGAATGCCTGACACCTGTCCTTCAGCATCAATTTCTATGTGTACGTCGGTTGAGTTAAATGTGATTGCACCACGCTTTTTCTTTTCCTCTATCATGGCTTTGTACAAGTCATTCATGGTATCAATTGTTGGTGCTACTTTTTGATGCCAATTATCAACTTTTTCACCTGTATCGAGGTAATTCCAACATTGTTTGTAAGTAATTCGTGCGTGTGAATGCATAACAGCTCGATAAAAACGATGTTTTTTAATTTCGCCATTTTTACCAATAAGCATATCGCACACCATGCACATTCTATCCACTTCTGGATTAAGTGAACAAATGCCATTGGACAATTCTAGCGGCAACATGGGGATGACTTTCCCTGGAAAATAGACAGATGTTCCACGTTTAAAAGCTTCTTTATCCAGCTCGGAATAAGGTGGTACATACTTAGAAACATCTGCAATTGCGACAATTAAACGCCACCCTCTATCTGTAACTTCTGCATAAACCGCGTCATCAAAGTCACGGGCATCCTCACCATCAATAGTCACTAATGGTAAATGACGAATATCCACTACATCGGGCGTGATGTCTTTATCAGTGACAGCAGTTGGAATATAAGACACCACACGCTCAAAATCATCAGGCCATTCGTGCGGTAAATTTGCTGAAGCCATGGTCAATTCCATTGCAAGGCGTGAATTGAGCCTTTGCCCCAAAATAGCAATAACCTCACCCAAAGCTGGGCGATGACGATTAGGGTATTCATTAATTAATACCGTAACAAAATCTCCATCATTGGCATTAGCCTCAGATCCTGATGGAATAATAATATCGTCAATGGCATTGTTATCGGGTTCAACTATGCCTTGACCCTGTTTGTTGTAAAACTTTCCCACCAAAGTTTTATGTGCACGCTCTAGCACTTCCACAATAAAAGCTTCTTCTTTATTTTTTCGACGCCCTGGTTGAATACTGGCTAATACCGTATCACCGTCCATGACTTTGCGCATTTCTCTAGGTAAAATAAAACCGTCTTTTTCAAGTTCAGGCGAGACCAAAAAACCAAAACCATCGGGATGCGCTTGCACCATGCCTTTGATTAAATCGGTTTTATCACGCACACCGTATTCTCTTTTGCGATTAATAAATAAAGAGCCATCGTTAATCATAGCATTTAAACGCCTACGCAAAGCTTCCAGTTGGTCATCATTTTTAATGCCAATAAGTTTTGCTATTTTATCTAAATGACGTAATTTTTTTTGTTCAGTTAAAAAATTTAGCAAGGCTTTACGAGAAGGTATTGGGTTATCGTATTTTTTAAGTTGTTCTGCGAAGTCTGGATCAGGAATATTAAAAGGGTTTTTCGTGTGTTTGTTTTTGTTTTTACTCATGAGCGGGATTATAGCATAACACCAAATCCCGTCTCAAGAAAGGATGGCTTTTCAATCCTCAAAGCCATTTTTAAATAATACATCGGCGGTGGGTGAGTCAAACTCAAAGGCACCAATGTCTCTGGTGCCTAAGCGTTCGAACCCCCTTTGATCTGTGTTTGTGGCATTGGCGTTGCCTTGGTCTATGGCATCACTACCAGCATTGATGGCATGTGTTTTGGCACAACTACCATCAACCAATTTAATGCTACAGCCATTGTCAATCAAATTGGTATCGATATTAAGGTTGGGTGTGAGAGTTGTTCCTGGACAACTGTGGTTGATGTCATCCGACAAATTATTGCTGCCGTTGAGAACGCCGCCATTTTGACTTAAACAGGCATCGATTAATGAATTGTTTATTGAATTAATGGTGCCATTAAATGCATGAATACCAAATCCATTATTTACAAATGTACAGTTAGATATCTCAGTTATCAGCGATTCATTACTGATGGCATGACTGCCAGTATTACCAGAAAAGGTATTGTTTTCAATTGTGTTGATTACTGCTCCCAATAAATTATAAATACCTGCACCAGCAAATACGCTGTTATTTTTATCAAAGGTGTTTCTGACTATGGTTGTTATCGTGCCATTGTTGGTATTGGCAATTCCGCCACCACCAAAAAAGGCACTGTTTTGCAGAAAAGCATTATTCATAATGCTGATAATCTGTCCATCATCATTGGTCAAGCCAGCACCAAAGAAATCAGTCACATTATTTTGCTCAAATATACTGTTGCTTATTTGTGAAACGGTGCCTTGATAGTTGTAAATACCAGCTCCAGTGGCGGCTCCATTTTTAGAAAATACTGAATCCGTCACCGATAAATTGCCTTGATTGTAAATCCCACCACCATAGAACTTATGCACCTGACTGTTTTGGCTGACACAGCCATTGACTAGGATAATAGTGCTTAATTCTAACGAACCCGTATCTGCAATTCGTAACAATCTAAATCTATCTGGATCTTCAGGGAGGTTTCCTGCAAGAGAGCCACAGGTTAAATTGGTATCGCGCATTAAACTAAATCCCATACCATTGATTACCAGTGGCGATAGTATTGCAGGTGTACCCGTTCTGCCTTTGGAGGCTATGTCGTTAAAGTTTCCAGTATCAATGTTCTCAAAAGCTTGAGCAATGGTAATATCATTAACTAAATTGATGGTATCGGTTGTGGTGTTATTGGCATTTGCACACACAATGGCTTGGGACAAGTCATTGATGTTGGTGACTGTTTTAGTGAATGCCGAACTGATGTCGATATTCGATTGACTACATTGCTGTTGAGGCGTTAAAAACTCAAAGGCACCCACATCTCTGGACGCATCGGTTCTGGTAAATCCTCGTTGGTCCTTGGTCTCAAATGAGCTGCCAATAAAATTTATCGCTTCACTTGATGCCAACAAGGCATGCGTTTTAACACAACTGCCATTGCCCAATGGTTGAGTAAAAAAGCAACCATTATCGGCTAAATCAGCAACAGATGCAGCACTAAGCCCTGTGGCTATGCTTGCGTTACACACATTGTCTGTGGCTGTTTTACTGGTTAAGTTATTGTTGCCAGTGACATTGCTTGCTGTTGAACCTCCGCAATCAGCTGGTGTTCCTAAGTTTTCATGAAATAAGGACTTGTTTATGTTCACTTCAGTTGATGAATTACTGATGAATATAGCACCTCCATCATTGGCATTATTGTTAGAAAAGGTTGCATGGAAAATATCCAATAACATGCCGCTAGAATCATAAATGGCGCCACCATTGCTAATTGCTTGATTGCCAGAAAAGGTAGAATTTTTAATTAAGTTAATGGTATTATTGTTATAAATCCCGCCTCCTTGAAAGGAGGCTTGGTTTGCTGAAAATGTAGAGTCAGACAGGTTGGTGATTGTAGAATTATTGAAAATACCAGCACCAAAACTAGCTTGATTTTTGCTGATTTCAGAATTAATCATTTCACTTATGCTGCCGCTATTGTGCATACCTCCGCCATCTTGATTGGCGGCATTACCAGAAATAATGCTATTTTTTATAAACAATACCGTACCAGTATTGGCCAAACCACCGCCAATACTGGACTGGTTGTCTTTAATGCGGCTATTTTCTAATGATAACGTACCACGATTATACACCGCCCCACCATCACTGAGGCCCCCAGAACTATCGGCACAACCATTGCTGAGCGTTATTTGCTTTAAATCCAATTGCCCAAGAGTGTCTATTTCAAAAATCCTAAACTCAGTTCTGTCATCAACAAAGTCAACAGTACAATTAAAGTTTAAATCGCGTTGCAACATAAAGCCATTACCACCCATGACA
>JALSIL010000086.1 GCA_026990095.1 Lysobacterales bacterium | reverse complement strand
CAAAACAGCAGCGACATCAATACGAATTACTTCGGTAACAAATAAAATAACGGTATAGGCAAGAATAGCCAATACCATCATCATTTCGTTGCTTAATTCGAGTGCGGCTGATTCCATGGTTTAAGACCTGTTTAAATGGTAGATTAAATCATAACTATCATGACCAAGATTAATTCCCCTGCGTTCAAACTTGGTAATCGGTCGCCAATGGGGTCTATCGGTAAAGTCATTATTCGATTCAACATTTATAAAATGAGGAAAACGAGAAAACACGTCTTGAATATGCTCCGCGTACTGTTGCCAGTCGGTCGCAATGTGCATGCGTGCTTGGTCTTTGAGTTTTGGCATAAGCATTTCTAAAAAAGCATCCTGAATCAAGCGACGCTTGTGGTGACGTTTTTTATGCCAAGGATCAGGAAAATAAATATGCATGGCATCAATAGTGTTATTGGCAAAACAATCTTTTAGTACTTCGGTGCCATCGTATTGATAAATTCTAATGTTATTGATGCCGTATTTTTCAATTTGTAAAAGTAAGTGTCCAACACCTGGTGTATGCACTTCCATGCCAACAAAGTTAACATCTGGTTGCATTTGTGCAATATGCACTAATGACTCGCCATTGCCAAAACCAATATCCACACAAACCCGATTGTTATTGCCAAAGGCATTCTTAACATCAAACTTTTGCTTTTCATCAAGTGCAAACTGGGGGAATATATCTTCAATAGCGCGTTTTTGTCCTGGCGTCATTTTGCTGGTACGCATGACAAAACTGCGAATTTTACGTTGTATATTTTCTGACATTTGTTGGTGATTATTTGGATTTTGTTTTCAAACTTGATTTTAACGCCATTACGTGTATAGTCAAAGCTATTTTAAAAATAGGTGTAAGTAATTATTTATGGGACAGAGGCAATGAAATTTAAACTAGTCACTTACAACATTCATCGTGCTATAGGATTGGATAGACGGTTTAAGCCAGAACGAATTATCGAAATTCTCAATGATATTAATGCAGATATTGTTTTGTTGCAAGAAGTCGATGAAGGCGCACCACGTTCCAATGAGTTGAATTTAGCCAAAGAAATTGCACAAGCTTGTCACTACCCACATTATCAGTTAGGTCACAATGTTACCTTAAGAAAAGGAAATTACGGCAACGCCACACTTAGTCGTTTTCCAATCATCGCAGAAAGCAATATAGATTTAACCATTGGCAATAAAAAGTGCCGAGGAGCACAATACACCCAAATACAAGTTCAAAAAAAGACCAAAAATTTAACTTTAGAAGTGTTTAATTTGCACCTAGGCTTATCAGCCATCGAACGCCAAAAACAAGCGGGAATTTTATTTCATTCAAAAGAATTTAAAAAAATCCAAGCCAAAACCCCAACAATAATAGCAGGAGATTTCAACGATTGGAGGTCCTTATTACGGGCATTATTTGTCGAGGGATTTGATTTTACTTGCGCTACCGATACATCAAAGCTATGGGGAGAGTCCGCCCTAAAAACATTTCCATCCTTTGCACCACGCGGTGGCTTAGATCGCGTCTATTACAAAGGTCGAATTAAACATTTAAATGTCAACCGATATCAAGACAAAACCGTCAAAATAGCCAGTGACCATTTACCCGTGGTAGTTGAGTTTGAAGTTTGATTTTGTCTCCTAGTTCATTACAGATAACCCTCTTTCAACGTCTAACCTCTATATCTCATTAAGTTGTAAAGAGTCTATATGTTATAGGGTGTTTTCTTGATTGTCTCTGAATATGCAGTTAAACTGATAAATTTTAAAGTGGAGAATTAAATGTTACGTAAAAACTTAGGTCAGTTTAGCAGTGTTGTCTGCTTAAAAGCGATTATTACAGGTATAGAGGATACATTGGGTGATAAAGCCACTGCAATAGCTTTGATTTCAGCTGGACGTATTCGCGGTAGAAATTTAGCAATGGAGGGACAGCTAGATTCACTGAATATTGACGATGATTTAGATGAAATCACCAGCAAGGTGGCAGAAGTTTTGGGAGCAAATGGCACTCGATTGCTACTGCTGCATAAAATTGAACGCAAAGATGACCTTTTTTATACCTACTCTACTGATACGGTTTGTTCTGCTGGAGAAAAGCCTGGATCTTCACGTCAATGCTCTTTTACTCTCGGTGCGTTACAAGGTGTACTTGAAGTTATCACAGGCAAGAAGTTTCGTGGTATTCAAGTGGAATCAGTATTAAGAGATGGCGATTATGATGTATTCGAATACGGACCTGTGTTACGGTAATCAATGAGGTATATAAACCAAAAATTTATTTTATTTGTATTATTTTGTATCAGTGCCTACAGTTACGCTCAAGTAACAACTATAAAGAAAAATTCTACGAGTAGTTCTAACATAAGTGGTACTATAAAAAACTCAAATGGCATCCTATTCAATTCCTCAAAAATTCAGCCTGGATTATGGTTTGATCCGAACAAAAACGGTCATGGTTTTGCTATAGAACCAATTGGGTATGATGATTTATATTTCACTATCTTTTTTACCTATAAAGACGATGGTTCTCCCGAGTGGTACACTTCTCTTTCAACCTTAGAAAACGGTGTTCTGAACATCAATCTTGAAAATAATACCTTGCAAAGGTTTGTTTACGATTTTTCTATTAGCCCTATAGGTATAAGTGCTCCTAATGTATTGGATAACACGGTAGGTAATAACATGCTTTCTATTGACTTTAATAGTGAAGACGTTGCAAGTACGGGTGCCTGTAGCAGTTCAACAAATAAAGATTTAATTGCTTTGGCAACTTGGCAACTGGGGGAAAGTCCTCTTGCATCGTGGTGTATTCAACCAATTATTAATCTAGAAAGCTACCCAAGTCCTTATTTAGGAGGTTCTTGGTGGACTGGCATAGATGATGATGGATGGGGTATGTCAATTGCGTTTGCTAATGATGAATTAATTGCTATTATTTATTACTATGATGAAAGTGGCAAACCTCGTTGGGTCATTGGACAAGCACCTGGTTTTGAAGTTGGCGAAGAAATTAGCTTTAACCTTTTTGAGGTTAGTGGGTATGCAAGAGACGAAGAATTAAAAGATAGAGTTTATACGGTTGCAGGAACAGTAAGTTTAACAATTAATAACAACTCACAAAACTTGTTGGTTGATGGCTTGATGGATATTGATATAAACTATTTAGGTGTAGAAGGGGGAAAATGGGTAAGAGATAAAGTGCCAATAACTAACTTAACTGCAGCACACGATTTGAAAAAATTTATTACTGGATTTGAGAGTGAAAGTGATTTTTCGGGTTTTTACATGACTCCACAGGCTCATAAAAACACTGCATTTCATGAGTTATCAAACTCAATAGTGCACAGTGGTAACTATGCACATAAGGCATGGATAACAGGAGCAAACCCTCCATCTAATGCAACTACTGACAACAACCATCGTGGCTATCCAACCGTACAATTGCAAAAAACGGAAGTAGGGTCTTTTCAAACTCCTATATATGTAACACTATGGGTTTGGCTAGATATTGAGCTGCGAGTTAACCCCACAGGTGAAGATGACTGGTTTAGTTTTGCAACTTTTACGGACGATGAGACTGACAATTGGAGTAGAACAGTATTGGTTAACTTAGGGCATGAAGGATTTGTTCACTTAATGCACACAACGAATCAAAACGTTAAAGAACATATTTTTCAAACTAATAAAATTTCTTTTCCAAAAAGGCAATGGGTTGAGTTAAAAATATATTTAGATTTCAGTAATGAAGGCTATGCAAAAGTATGGCAAGATGGACAGTTGGTATCACATGCAAACATAAGCAACATTAATAATCAATTGGCACAAGCACACTTTGGTTTTTATTCAGCTCCGCAACTAGAATCTGGTGTTGTTTATAATGATGATTTGAAAATTGAAATGGTCAGAAGCGAATAAGCTAAGTTCGGTACTAAGTTCAATATAGCACTGCTCTCATCGTGATTTCTATATCGGGATTTGGGTTTTTTATTTATTTTTAATATTTTTTGTAAATTTCAGTTGCTTTTTATTTTTTTACTGTTAAATTTCAAATCATAGGTTAATAAAATACCGTTTTAAAAACTTATACTTTATAACGATGAGGTAAGAGACAGGCTCGATGACCCTCAGGCAGCTTATTTAATTTTTACAATACTGTTCTTCCATGAACAGATTGTAAATACGCTACGCGTTTCGCCATCCATGGCTCAATAGTGTGGAGTAAACTGAAAATTAAAAGATGTGCCAAATCCTGAACCAATACTGGTGAATATAAAGAGAGCATTATGAGCATTTCTTCAAATACAATCAAATTTTCAGTTTTATCTGAATCAATTCTGTCTGTAATACCCACAATTTCTTGTTGCCCTATGGCAATGTGTTGTATGTGTATGCCACGAATGCAATAGCCTCTTAATCTAAGCTTAATTTATTTAATTTAACTCAAGATTTTCAGGCCATTGCAGGTTTAACCGGCATAGGGATACCTGTATTCCTGTTTTTCCTAAAAAAGTCTGAATCTCTTTAACTTTGGAGATACAAAATGACACAAAACTACAAATTTGAAACCTTGCAACTGCATGCAGGACACGAACCCGATAGTACGACAAATTCACGAGCGGTACCGATATACCAAACCAGTTCGTATGTTTTTAACAATTCAGAACATGGAGCCAATCTTTTTGCATTAAAAGAATTTGGCAATATTTACACCCGCATCATGAACCCAACTACCGATGCTTTTGAACAGCGAATCGCTGCCCTTGAAGGTGGAGTTGCAGCGGTTGCGGTTGGCTCAGGACAAGCCGCTCAGTTTATCGCTTTAAATAATATCTTAGAATCCGGTGATCAGTTTGTTTCGTCACCTTATATCTACGGTGGCAGTTATAATCAATTTAAGGTGGCGTTTAAACGCCTTGGTATTCAAGTTGATTTTGC
>JALSIL010000085.1 GCA_026990095.1 Lysobacterales bacterium | reverse complement strand
GTTATTGACTAATATAGTTGGCAATTTTTTATTGGCTTTTAAATCCGTCATTAACGCGGCAATTGAATCGGCATTACTAACATCTAGGACTTTGCCTAGACCCTTTTCGCCTAATTTTTTGGCAATGACATCAGCACCCGCTTGAGAGGTGGCTGTTCCGATTACAAATGCATCTGCTTCGATTAATGTTTTAGCAATCGCTGCTCCAATTCCACGAGAAGCACCAGTCACTAAGGCGACTTGGTTATTTAAATTGATTTTCATGCTTTTTCTCCTGTATCTTTGCTCATGCTCAAGGCTTTTTCAAAACCTTTGGTGTTGTTTAATGAATGGATAGTCCAACTGCGGTTAAAGCGTTTAGCAAGTCCTGATAAGACTTTATTGGGTCCGCATTCAACAATGGTTTCCATGTTGTTATCGAGTAGAAAATGATTGATTTGAGTCCACATCACTGATTTATACAGTTGTTCTACTAACAGTGTTTTAATTTTTTCTGGCGATATGTGAGGCTTGGCATCGACATTGTGTATCACAGGCGTCATGGGCGTTTTCATGTCAATTGTGACTAAATCTTCGGCCAATTTCTCGGCTGCAGGTCGCATAAGTTCACAATGAGAAGGAACGCTCACGGGCAAAGGCATAACACGTTTAGCCCCGGCTTCTTTTGCTAGTTCCCCCGCTTTTTCCACTGCTTCTTTACTGCCTGAAATGACTACTTGCCCTGGCGAATTAAAGTTGGCTGCGGTGACATTGTCATCACTGCAAATTTCAATGACTTGCTCATCAGTTAAACCCAAAATGGCTGCCATTGCTCCGGCTCCTGCTGGTACCGCTTGTTGCATGTATTGTCCGCGTTTATGGGTAAGCAAAACAGCATCTTCAAAGCTTAATGACTCGGCACAAACCAAGGCTGAATATTCGCCTAAAGAATGACCTGTCATGTAAGTTGGACGGATTTCCGATTTTTCTTTCCACAATTCCCAGATGGCAACTGAAGTTGTCAATAAAGCAGGTTGAGTGTATTGGGTTTGATTGAGTTGGTTGTGTGGATCGGATGTTACCATTTCCATTAAATCAAGCTCTAACACATCACTTGCACGAGCAAATTGATGCTGAATTTGTGGGTAAGTCTCGAATAAGTCAGCAATCATGCCAACCGCTTGTGAGCCTTGTCCTGGGAATACGAATGCGAGATTTTTCATCTTATCACCTTTTATATTTTATTATATGGCAATGATGGGCAAGCCCACCTTACGGATTTAAAGTTTTAAAAGAGCAGAACCCCAAGTAAAGCCACCACCGAAAGCTTCAAGCAACACGGTTTGTCCTTTTTTGATTTTACCAGAACGAATGCCATAATCCAATGCCATAGGAACAGACGCCGCAGAGGTATTGCCCGTTTGGTCAACTGTGACTATGACTTGTTCCATATCCATTTTAAGTTTTTTGGCTGTTGCGGTAATAATGCGCAGATTTGCTTGATGAGGTACCAACCAATCAATGTCAGTTTTTTCCATATTATTTTGTGCCAATGTTTCATCAACAATCGAGCCCAAGGTTTTAACTGCTACCTTAAAGACTGCATTGCCTTGCATTATGATAGATATAGGTCCAGTTTGAGAATCATCCATTCCGCGAGAAGGCCCTTTGTTGGTGGTTAATAAGTCAGCATGATCTCCATTAGCATGAATATGGGTTGATAAAATGCCTTGCTCTTTACTTGCCTCAAGAACAACTGCTCCAGAGCCATCACCAAAAAGTACAGCTGTTGTGCGGTCTTCCCAATTAATAATACGAGTTAAGGTCTCTGCTCCAACAACTAAAATTCGTTTGTGAGTCCCTGATTTTATGTATTTATCGGCAACACTTAAGGCATAAACAAAACTACTGCAAGCCGCATTGACATCAAAAGCACCAGTTCCTGGAGCACCTAACTTACTTTGCAATAAGCAAGCCGTGCTTGGAAAAATCAAATCTGGTGTTGTTGTACCAACAAGTATCATGTCCAAATCTGCGGCTTCAATTCCTGCTGCTTCAAGTGCCTTAATTGATGCATTATAAGCTAAATCCGAAGTGTATTGTCCTTCTGCTGCAACATGCCTTTGCTTAATTCCTGTACGCTCTTGTATCCATTGATCATTGGTGTCGACAATTTTTTCTAAGTCTTTATTGGTTAATATTTTTTCTGGTAAATACCGACCAGTACCTATGATTTTTGAATAAATTGTCATTTAAGATTTCTCCAGTAATTCTGTCATTTTAGAAATTATGGGTTGTTGTGCCGTTTTAAATGCTTGGTGCAATGCCGCATCAAATGCCATGGCATTACAAGCACCGTGACTTTTCACAATCACCCCTTCTAAACCCAATAAAAGTGCTCCATTATACTTATCTGGCTCAACAATTCGCATACCTTTTTTAATTTTTTGCCATAATGAGCTTTTTGCAGGGTCATCGCTTTCATTTTTAATATAAGATGCCATCGCCTCACAAGATTTCAAAGTAATGTTGCCAACAAAACCATTGCAGCAAATAACATCAGCGTAACCATCAAATAAATGCGTGCCCTCGCAATAGCCTTTGTAATTTAAATCTGATTCTTTTAACATGACATCGGCTTGTTTTACTGCATCGACTCCTTTGTTAATTTCCGTGCCAATGTTTAATAATGCAACTTCGGGGGATTCAATAGCATTAACGGCACTTTGCCAGGCACTTCCAAGGCGTGCAAAATTATACAAATCATCCGCACTGGCTTGGATTGTTGCACCCACATCCAACAATAAAGAACGCCGCGAACGACTGGGCAGTAAAGTTGCCAAAACCACTTTTTCAATATCATATAAAGGATTAAGCCAATGTTTTGCTAAGGCAACCATTGCTCCTGTATTTCCGGCTGTTACACAAGCATCTGATCGGTTTTTTGCAACATCTTTTATCGCTAGAGACAAGCTTGAATCACGCTTTTGACGCAAAGCACTAAATGGGGATTCTGCCATTGAAACAGAGCGTCCACAAGCAATAAACTCTATGCGTTTTTTATCTAGAGAGTTGATACGGTGTTCAATTGTGTTAAGATAACTTTGGGAAACAAAGACCCGAAAAGCGATGTCTTCTTGCGTTTTCAATATCCGCACTAATGTTTCAAAGCGTGTATCGGGATACTCATCGCCCCCCATTAAATCAACAGAAATAACGGTTAATTTTTTTTGTTTAGTTTTATCCATAGTTTAATAATTATAACGTCAAAAGTAATCAGACACAAAATCGAACAGTAAATTCCATAAAAAAACGGAGTATAGGCAATCTAAACTCCGTTCTAATTTTTTTATTCCTAAACCCAAATCCCGATATAGAAAATCACACACGAGCACAACCCCTTAATGCACCTAAGAAATCGTCAAAAAGCTTAATCACCAATCAGGTGGATTAGTTTTGTCAATTCCTTATGCACATCAAGTGCTTGCACTCTTTATTGCGATTCTATATCGGAATTTGGGCTAAACTAAAAAGCTTAAGTTGATTTAATCTTCGTCTTCAATAAAGTCATCAGCCATATCGATAACTTTTTGACCCTTGTAATAGCCTTCGGCCGTTACGTGGTGACGAATATGAACTTCACCACTTTCTGGGTCAGTTGATAATGTGCGTGCTTTTAAACTATCATGAGAACGTCTCATGCCAATTTTCGATGGTGTTTTGCGGCTCTTTTGTACTGCCATGGTATATTCTCCAGTAAATCTACAATTATTTAAAACTTTTTAATACATCAAATGGGTTTGGCTTTTGCTCTGTTTTGAAATCTGCCTCTTGTTCAACTCCTTCAGTGAAGTTTTCATCAAAGGGAGCATCGGGCACAGCCAAAATTAACTCATCTTCTATTATTTCTAATGGTTTAACAAAACCATTTTCTACCCACGAGGCTTCCATGTTATCGCCAATGAATTCTTCATAAGCCAAATCATCAATAAACCCAATAGTGGAATCAATCTCTACATGAAACAAAAACTCTTTGCCCGTTACTGAACAAATCAAAGGCAAATCAGCCTTTACACTAACCTGTGCTTTGCCTAATAAACGCACGGCTCTATCGAAGTGAATCGAAAAAACAGCTTTGCCACCAAAACCCGACAAAACATCAAGTAACCGTGACATTTTCTGAATTTCTACACTTCCTTGGTAGCTTCTTTGTCCGTGAACTGCCTTATCCAAAGCAATTTTTTCTGGTAGTTGTTTCATAGCCGGCGGATTTTACTTGGTTTATTAAGGGTTTGCAAATAATAATCCACTAGATTTTATTAAATACACAGTAAAGTTATAAAAAGCTTACCTAAATAGCTAATTTTGGTAAAATAAGTCACATCAACCTCAAACCAGACTCGCAAATGAACAATTTAGTAAAACTCTTACCCTATAATGATAAATTAGAAAAACGAATTCTATCATCTATCGAAATGATTGTTATCCATTGCACAGAACTCCCCGACATTCCATCAGCTCGAGTTTATGGTGAAAAAATCCATTACGACTCTGGTACTGGCAATAGTGGTCATTATTATGTATCAAAACAGGGAAAAATAGAACAATGGGTGGAAAATAATCGCATTGCTCACCATGTTCGCGGTCACAACCCAAGTTCTATTGGCATAGAACTGGACAATCTGGGTCGTTTTCCTAACTGGCATAAAACCAGCGCACAAATTATGTACGATCCCTATCCACAAATTCAAATAGATGCCCTAGTCGATTTGCTTAATCAATTAAAAAAGGACATACCTTCATTGAAGTATATTACGGGTCACGAAGATCTAGATACACGGTTAATCAAATCTGAAAACAATCCTGAAATCTATATTCGCCGTAAAATGGACCCAGGTAAAATGTTCCCATGGGCAGAAATTATGCAAAAAATCACACTAATCAACACAGGCTCTTTGAGTAAACAACCATGAATCAAATCGAAAACTTATT
>JALSIL010000084.1 GCA_026990095.1 Lysobacterales bacterium | reverse complement strand
AAAAAAATTACAAGCCCTTTGGACAATATGGCAGATTTTAATAACTTTTTGACTGATAGTCCGTAGTTGTAGATGTAAGCGATATCTGCAATTGGGGATATACGGTTGTTCGATGTCATCAAGAAAAAGCAAACGAAAAAGCAAGTACAAAACATTCTTTCACTTTTTAAATCTAACGGTAATGAAAAAACTAATTTTATTTTTTACATTCTTGACTGCAAATACATTGCTATTTGCACAACTCTACGAAATTCCCCTCGACCAAAAAATTGACGAATCCCAAATCATAGTTGAAGGGAAAGTGGTCAAAAGCGAATCCTTCATTGGAAATTACGGCAGGATCTACACTGCCCACAAAGTCGAAATACAGAGGATTTTTAAAGGTACGGATTTCAGAGAGTCTCATCTGACAATTATAACAAGGGGAGGCAAAGTTGATGACAGGATTACCACATGGACACACCTTTTGAACTTAGAAGAAGGGGAGTCGGGGATTTTCTTTTTACGACCTACAATTCACCCCGTTCCCATAATTCGGGATTTCCCCAATGACAATTTCGATGTATTTTCGAGTTCTCAGGGATTCCTCAAATATGTGGACGGTTTAGAAGGTAAATTAGCGGTCACTCAATTCCAGAGATATGCAAATATCGAAAGTGAACTGGTCGGGGCGATTAACCTGCGTACCAATGAAACTCCAAAAGTGCTGGAAAACAATTCCATATATATATAGAGACGGAGAAGACGAAGGTAGGTGTCTCATCTATACTTTGGAGCCCGCTATTGAAACTGCCCTCAACCCTCTCAAAATTGGGGTAGACATAAAAGTCAGGTCGTCCGATGGGGATTTTGACCTTTACCAATCTTTGGTGGTTGCCGAATATGACACCGTATTTTTCGGCTCGAACATAGCCGCCAACGGAACGATTGAAATCATTGACGGTGATATTTCCGGATTGAGCAACTACAACCTGACCGTAACGGATTTAGCCCCCAACAAGGTTGAAATCATGCTCACTTCGATTGGCACCACAAGCCAACTGTTCACCATTACCGAACAAAAGAGTTTTTTGGCAAGGGTCTATCTACAGATTGAAAACCCTTTTGGGAATGGCTTGGTCAGTTTCGATTACGATGCAATGGAACAAGGGAACACGTATTATGATGCTTCCACATCGTCCACAAAACATTTCGGTTGCATTGAAATTGAAGATGAAGTTTTTCCAAAAGCCTGTCCAATAATTTTGTCGTTCAATCCTCCAACGGCGGCAGCAGGGGTTGGACAACAATCCTTGAATGACCCGCCAGTTCCTGGGGTGATAACAGTTGTGGGAGAGAATTTTGGAACCCCGGGTGCAGGTCAGTATAAACCAGCCCACATGAAATTAGGGTTTACAAATGCAGGGCCTTCTGGTGCCGACTGGTGCTTTCCACCTGAAAGGGATATTATCAGTTGGAGCGAAGACACCATTGTCGTCAGAGTTCCAAGCCTGAACGAGGACGGGGACATCAAAACCTATTCGGGAACAGGGCAATTGCTTATCTGGAACACCGATGAAGAATGTTTTTCTTTTTCTATACAAAGCCTCTATGTTCCGTTTGCGGTAATAAACCTTTCCAACAATTTTATTCCTTCGAACACAAGAGAGAGTATTCTTGTCAAAATGGAAAATGTCAATGACGAAGGAGGGTATGACCTTTATTTTGGAGATGACATTCTTACCATAGACAGCGTGGAACAGTCTTTTGAAAGGCATTGAACACTTGGAGATGTACAACCAAAGTGAACATGGGCATCAAGCCAAAAAATGAAATTGCAGATTTGTCAAAAGCATGTTTGATTGATTTGGACACTACTCTGCCAACGGGGGTTATTACTACATTGGCTGTCACAAAAAGAGCCCCAATGAAATGTGACGACAACACTCATGCGACCCAGCCCAAGTTTGATATATTTTTCAGCAAATATATCCAAAGGACTTCTGACCCTGCTCCCGTTGAGATAAATTGGTATACAAGCATAGTCCCGATGAACCCAAGTATGGACACATTTCCGAACAGGGATTTCCAGACCGTTGCGCTGCACGAACTGGGGCATGCCTCCATGCTATTGCACACTAAAAATTCTGACAACGTGATGTTCACCCCTCATGCCGGCACAAAAAGGGCATTGACCTTTGATGATTTGGAAGGGGGAATCCATACTGTTGAACTATCGGTAATTGCCCCACATTGTAAAGAGAAGATGACAAAATATGACTGCACTACGAATTCGGTTTTTGAAGTGGATAAACTGGAAATAGAGATTTTTCCCAATCCAACTAATACTTTAATCAAACTGGAATTTGAAGAAATATTTTCAGGAAAGGTTGTTTTACTCGATACCGTAGGAAGGCAGGTGTCATCCAAAGAAATAAAGTGGCAAAATCAAACAGTCTTACAAGTTGGCAGCCTGCCCAATGGGATTTATTTCCTTACCGTTTTTGGGCAACACAACCAAATATTGAATCACTCAAAAATCATCAAGCAATGACAAGGACAACATTTTTGTTTATATATATAATCAGCCTAATGTACTTGAGTTGTTTTTTCACAAAAAGAGGCTTTACCGTTAACTGGTGGAGGGGCAGATTATTGTGAAGACTTACTCAATTTGATAATAAAACCAAATTGGAAAGAGGATGAAAAAGGACAGTACTATATGGGCGATACGATTAGATGTTTTGTGGGAACGAAGAAATATTGGGAACGTGCTATTATAGCAAATCAATTCTGTTTTAAAGGAAAATCAAAAGAGTATATGGAGACTATCTTGGGGAAGCCAAATAAAGAATGGAAATTCAAAAACGGAAGTACCGGAGTAAAATATTCTATCTGCTCTGACAGCAGATACGATCCTGAATGGCATATACAAATTAATTACGACAAAAGGTTACGGGTGATGAATATTACCGATATCGTTACATTCATTGATTAATAAGAAGAGAGAAAACGACATCGAACACCGCATATACACCCATTTGCCCTAAACGGGCAAACGGCGTATATGCGAACCGTTAGCGGCAATTTGAATAAAGAAAGGAATAAACATATGAAAGCAAAATTAACAAAATTTAGAGTTCAAAATTTCAGGTCAATTGTTGATTCTAATTGGGTAGAATCAAATGACAATACTTGTTTGATTGGAACCAATGAATCTGGTAAGACTAATTTGTTATTAGCTTTATGGAAATTAAAACCTGCCAATGATGAACCAATCATTCCATTAATTGATTATCCAAGAAAAAAATATGTTGATTATAAAGAAACTGATGGTGAAGAAATATTTATTTCAGCCGAATTTGAACTTGAAAATGAAGAAGCTGAAAAATTATCTTCAATTAGCGGGTGGCATAAAGAATTGTGCAAAAGAGTAATAATCCAAAGAAAATATAATGGTAATTACATAATAAAATTGTCAAAAAATAAGATAGATAGTTTCCCAGGTGATGAATTAATTAATTTTTTTCAAAGTGTTAGAGATAAAATAAATACGTCTGATATTTTGACAAATGAAGATGAAAATAATAAGAAAGATTTAATTGACAATTTGAATGATACAATTTCACAAATACCTAAAAATAAGGATTTAAATTTAGAAACTATCAATGGTTATTTTAAGCATATTGAAGATAATTTGTCTAAGAAATACAGCAGAAAGAAAAACATAAATGCTTTTTTTGAACAAAATTTCTTTTCAGAAAAATCAAAAGTATTAAGTGCTTTTAGTGAACAAGGCATTGAATTAAACGATAGTGCAAAAGAATTTATTTTAGAAACCATTCCTACATTTGTTTATTATTCTGACTACGGCAATTTAGATACCGAAATATATTTACCTCACGTTATTGAAAATATGGAGCGTGATGATTTAGGTGAAAAAGAGCGAGCAAAAGTCAGAAGCCTTAAAGCATTATTTGAATTCGTAAAACTATCCCCAAAAGAAATTCTTGAATTAGGTAAAGAAGCATTACCAAGACGAGTTATTACTATAAAGCAAAACAATCACGGTAATGAAATTTCAAGAGATGAAGAAATTGAGCATCCAGAAGATGATAATATTCAAGAAGTAAGTGAACATAAAAAAGAGCGTGAAATTCTACTTCAATCTGCATCTACAAAATTAACGCAAGACTTCAAAAGCTGGTGGAAGCAAGGGAATTACAAATTTAGATTTCAAGCAGACGGTAATCATTTTAGAATTTGGGTAAGTGATGAAAAACAAAGTGAAGAAATTGAGTTAGAAGATAGAAGTCGTGGTTTGCAATGGTTTTTCAGTTTCTTTTTAGTTTTTCTGGTTGAAAGTAAAGATGCCCATTCTAACTGTATTCTTTTGTTAGATGAACCTGGTATATCTTTACACCCAATTGCTCAAATGGATTTAATTAGATTTTTTAATTCGCTTTCAAAAGATAACCAAATTATATATACAACACATTCCCCTTTTTTAGTTGATGCAAATAATTTGGGAAATGTTTATGCAATGTTCATTGGAGAAAACGGAGAATCTGTCGTTTCACCGGATTTGAGAGCCAATACAGCAATTTCAAGTAAATCAATTTATCCTGTTCACGCAGCAATTGGACTAACAGTTTCCGAAACTTTACTTTTAGGTAGCGACCCGATTTTAGTTGAAGGCGTTTCAGACCAGATATATTTGCAATTAATCAAAAGATATATTTTAAGTGTCGGAAAGTATAAAAATAAAAGAGAATTAGTTTTTATACCTACTGGTGGTGTTAAAGGAATGTCGCCCGTTATAAAAATTTTGTTAGGTCGAGACAATAATTTACCTTTTGTAATCTTAGATGCAGATAATCCAGGCATTAAAAAGAAACAGAAACTAGAAAATGGTTTATACAAAGAAGAAAAAGATAAAATCTTAACAATGAAAAATTTTCTTGGTGAAGGAGAATGGGAAATTGAAGATATAATGCCAAACGAAGAGT
>JALSIL010000083.1 GCA_026990095.1 Lysobacterales bacterium | reverse complement strand
AGATAAATCGTTAAATTCTGAACCTGCTTGGTCTAAGACCAACCATAAATTTCTACTGTTGTAGATAACATTTTCTCTCCATTCTTCAAAAAGTCTAAGACCAACCATAAATTTCTACTGTTGTAGATAACATGGTTTGAACGGTTGTTGATTTGTCTAAGACCAACCATAAATTTCTACTGTTGTAGATAAGCTTTTTAATCCATCCTTTTGCAGGTCTAAGACCAACCATAAATTTCTACTGTTGTAGATTACATATTCTATTGATGTCACAGGGCAGTCTAAGACCAACCATAAATTTCTACTGTTGTAGATTAAAGATGTCTTTTGTAGTACACCGTGTCTAAGACCAACTATAAATTTCTACTGTTGTAGATCCAAGGAGTTGCTGGCATAACACAACAGTCTAAGACCAACTATAAATTTCTACTGTTGTAGATTCAAGATGATAGATATTATTAGAAGTGAGTGTCTAAGACCAACTATAAATTTCTACTGTTGTAGATTGCATTTATTTCTTCTAATAAATCCAAGTCTAAGACCAACTATAAATTTCTACTGTTGTAGATATAAAGCCTGATGCTCTATCAAATTGGTCTAAGACCAACTATAAATTTCTACTGTTGTAGATTCAATATCGTTGACAGATGGTTTAACAAGTCTAAGACCAACCATAAATTTCTACTGTTGTAGATGGATAATCAGCTAATGCAAGTAACGTGTCTAAGACCAACCATAAATTTCTACTGTTGTAGATACCTTGTCTTTCCAAGCAGCCACAAAGTCTAAGACCAACCATAAATTTCTACTGTTGTAGATGTCGTACCATGGTTTTGATGGGGAGCTTGTCTAAGACCAACCATAAATTTCTACTGTTGTAGATAACAAATAGCCCGTTGTAGCCACCACGTCTAAGACCAACCATAAATTTCTACTGTTGTAGATGCTCGGATGGTAATAAGACGTAATTGTGTCTAAGACCAACCATAAATTTCTACTGTTGTAATCAATGGAGTCGTAGAATTTGATTTTGTTGGATTGTCGGTTTTTAACCAACGTTTTTTAGGTTTTGTTTGATTTGAGTGGGATAAATCCCACTTACCAGTTAAGGCTTGAGTTTGAGGATTTTATTTTCTTTTAGTTATTGAGGTAATCCAAATACTACCGAATGGCATGGCTCATCCAATAGTTTTATCATTTCGCCGTGTTCGCTGTGTCGCTGTGAGATTATTTGTTTTTTTGGGCTTGAGTGGGATAAATCCCACTTACCATTGTGTCGGAATATTTTGGGGAGGTGAAAATTAAAACTATATAGCTATGAGATAACTTTGGAGTTGATTGTTCCATTTTTGAGTCGTGTTGTGATTATATCATTAGTCTTTATTTGAGATTTATCAGTTATTATTATGTTGTTATTAAACTTTAAGGTAATGCTATAACCTCTTGATAATATTGATAAAGGATTTAATGTGTTGAGTGTTAGTATAAGGTTGTGCAATTGGTTTTTTTTACAAACTAATGAGTGTTCAATGGATTGGGTTAAGTTGTTTTTTAAATAATCAAGTTTAGATTTTTGCTCTTTGAGATTGAAATCATAATGTTTTAAGAAATTGTTAGCAAGGCTGAGTTGACTGGATTTAGTTTGAATAGATTGAGTGATTAATTGTTGAAGTTTTTCACGGGTGCTTTTAAGCTTTTGTTTTTCTAATTGTATTTTCGTTTGTGGGTGGGATTTTTCTAATTGATGAAAAGTATTGTCTATTTGTTGTGATTTATTGTTTATTGTTGCAATAATCAGCTGCTGTAGAGTTTGTAAATTATGATTGAGCTTAATTTTTAGCTGGTTAATGTCAGGTGTTAACATTTCAGCTGCGGCTGTTGGGGTAATGGCAAAACTATCGGCAACTAAGTCGGTAATTGCACTATCTCTTTCATGCCCAATGGCAGAAACACAAGGCGTTTCTAGGTTAAATAAAGTCTGGGCTATAGAGACGTCATTAAAAGTCCATAAATCATCAATTGAACCCCCGCCACGAGTCAGTAAAATCACGTCGTGATTGTTAATGTCGGCGGTGAGTAGGGCGTCGATTATCTCTTCTACAGCATTATCACCTTGGACGCTAGCGTGATATATGGAGACATCTAATAAAGGGTTGCGGCGTTTAATTACATTAAAAACATCTGTTATGGCAGCAGAAGTTTGAGAGGTGACAATAGCGAGTGAGTTTATGATTTTGGGTATTGGTTTTTTTTTCTCTTGGCTAAAATAACCCATAGCTTCTAGTTGTACTTTGAGTTCTGCAAAGGCTTTGGCTCGATCGCCTACACCTGATTTTTCAATACGTTTAACAATAATCTGGTAGTTGCCTGCCTTTTCAAATAAGGATACTTGACCATAAACCAACACATTGTCGCCATTTTTGACGCGGATATTGGAAAAATTAGCATTCTTAAAAAAAGCACAATTAACCACAGCGTTTGCATCTTTTAAAGCAAAGTAGATGTGTAAATTTTGGTTAGCGCTGGCGTTGGTGACTTCACCGGTAATCCAAACACTGCCAAGGCTGTTTTCTAAACTGCTTTTTGCCAAACGGTTCAATTGGCTTGGATTTAAGGCTTTTTCAGGTGTTTTTCCGTTATTTGTGTGCATCAATTTAAATATCTTTGTTTTGTTATGTTAGAATGCGGCGAATTTTTTAAATTCAACCCTTTTTCGGAGAAAAATCATGCGTATAATCTCTGACGCCCTTACTTTCGATGATGTTTTGCTGGTTCCTGCTTATTCAAACATTTTACCCAAAGATGTCGATTTGTCGACTCAATTAACACAAAAAATCAAACTAAATATTCCTTTGATTTCTGCAGCCATGGATACCGTAACCGAAGCTCGCCTTGCTATTGCGATGGCACAATTGGGTGGAATCGGAGTGATTCATAAAAACCTAAGCATCGCGCAACAAGCCGCTGAAGTGGCAAAAGTAAAAAAACACGAAGCAGGCGTGATAAAAGACCCAATAACCGTCACACCTGATACCAGCATTGCTCAAGTGCTTGAAATCACTCGTAAAAATCGCATTTCTGGCGTTCCTGTAGTGGATGATTCAGGACTGGTTGGTATTGTCACCAGTCGCGATATGCGATTTGAGCGGGTGTTAACGGATCCTGTTTACAACATTATGACGCGTAAAGATGATTTGGTGACCGTTAAAGAAGGAACTGAAACAGAGATTGTTAAACAATTATTACATACGCACCGAATTGAAAAAGTATTAGTGGTCAATGATAATTTTGAACTCAAAGGGCTAATTACCGTTAAAGACATGCAAAAGTCTAAAGAATTTCCTAATGCCGTTAAAGATTCGCATGAACAATTGATTGTCGCCGCAGCCGTTGGTGCAGGGGGCGATACGCAAGAGCGATGTGCAGCTTTAGTTGCAGCAGGCGTTGATGTGTTGGTGGTTGATACTGCTCATGGACATTCGCAAGGTGTTTTAAATCGTGTTAAATGGGTTAGACAAAATTTTAAAGACGTGCAAATAATCGCAGGTAATATCACCACAGGTGCAGCGGCATCAGCCTTAGTTGAAGCAGGAGCCAATTGTGTAAAAGTTGGGGTTGGTCCTGGATCAATCTGTACAACCCGAATAGTCGCAGGCGTTGGCGTTCCACAAATTACAGCCATTGATAATGTTGCCAAAGCCTTAAAAGGCAAAAACACTCCCTTAATCGCTGATGGAGGCATTCGTTATTCAGGGGATGTGGCAAAAGCCATTGCTGCTGGAGCCAGTGTTATTATGGCAGGTGGATTATTTGCAGGAACTGACGAATCTCCAGGCGAAGTTGAACTTTACCAAGGCCGAACTTATAAATCCTACCGAGGAATGGGTTCACTTGGTGCAATGGATTTAGGCTCGAAAGATCGCTATTTCCAAGACGATGTTACCGACAATGAAAAACTCGTCCCCGAAGGCATAGAAGGACGCGTGGCTTTTAAAGGGGCATTATCACCCGTCGTACACCAACTCATGGGCGGCCTAAAAGCCTCAATGGGTTATGTCGGCTGTGCAACAATCCAAGAAATGAAAAGCAAACCCGAAATGGTCAAAATATCCAATGCAGGTATGGCAGAAAGTCATGTGCATGATGTTAATATAACCAAAGAAGCACCGAATTATCGGACGAGGACTTAAAGTAGCATTCGTATATACGAACAATTACAGAATCAATTTGAATAAAAATTAGGGGTTGGTTATTATAATTGTAAGGTGGGCTTGCCCACCAACAGTGTTTAATTTGCTTCAGTAATTAAATAGTATTAAATTGGTGGGTAAACCCACCTTACAGCATTGAGTAAAAAGAAACTAATAATGTAGGTTGGTGTTGAGCTTGCGAAACCCAACATTGGTAATATGTAATTTATAAATTGTTGGGTTTCGCAAGCTTAACACCAACCTACGATAAATAAATATAACGCTCTGAGCCTCTGTGAGAGAACAAATGAACATAAAAAACAATAAAATATTAATCTTAGACTTTGGGTCGCAATTTACCCAATTAATTGCACGGCGTGTGCGTGAGGCGGGGGTTTACTGTGAGGTTTGGCCTTGGGATGTGGATTTTGCGTTGATTAAAGAATTTAATCCGAAGGGTATTGTCTTATCGGGTGGTCCAGAGTCGGTGCATTTGGATGATGGACCGCAGTTGGATGGGGGAATTTTTGATTTAAAAATTCCTATTCTTGGTATTTGTTATGGAATGCAGGCGATTGCTCACCATTTTGGTGGTTCAGTCGTTCCTAGTGATGAAAAAGAGTTTGGTTACGCACAGGTTGAATTGACAAATAAGTCGGCATTATTACAGGGTTTGTTTGATAAAGAACAGGGTTTTTTAGATGTATGGATGAGTCATGGAGATAAGGTGGATGTGATACCACAAGGATTTGTTGCCACTTCAAAAACTGCAACCGCTCCTATCACTTCATTTGAAAA
>JALSIL010000082.1 GCA_026990095.1 Lysobacterales bacterium | reverse complement strand
TGTTTATTGCTTCTGCATTGTATTGTTGGATGACTCTTCACTCTAAAAGTATTGTACCTGCGATAGCCGCCCATATTCTTAATAATGCATTCACTTTTATTCTCTATAAACTATTAATAATATAAAAAATGGTTATAATTTTAGATTATTAAAATTGTTTTGGGGAAACATACATGAAAATTATAATTAGTTTTGCACTTTCATTCACTCTGTTTATTAGTAATGGATTGACTCAAACTGCGGGAAATATTCCAACGCAAGAAGAGTATGCACAAGCCTTAGCCTCAGCCTTAGGCAGAGATGCTGGACGTTTTCAACAAATGCTCGGTGCATTATCAGCTTATTGCGGAACGCAAGAAAATTTTCAAACAGGAATGGGGGGGAACTGTGACTTATTGTATTTTGCCGCGTTAGAAAATGATGGTGGTGCTGTTAAGCGTGTATTAACGCAATTGCGTCCACGAGAAGTTGTGCAATCTGCACGAACTTCTGCCGTAATTATTGGCAATCAACAAGCCAATCTAGCTTCAAGAATGTCACAAGTCAGAGCAGGCATAAATTCCATAGCCATAACAATAAATGGTACTGATTTACCTATTTCAGCTCTTGGGTACTTGGCTGATAATTCATCTAACACACCTCAATTAGTCTCCCCGTGGGGATTTTTTATCAACGGACAGTTTTCCAATGGCGATTACCGTTATTCGGATGCATCCGATGAAGGTTTTGACTTCGACACCACTAGTTTTACCGCTGGTATTGATTACCGTTTTAATAATAAAGGTGTTGTTGGACTGGCTATTGGTCGCTCCAACTTTGATTCAGAGGCGACAATAAATGCCTCCACCAGTTCCACAGCAACAACTTATTCTGTCTACGGTTCGTATAACATTAATGACAATTTCTATGTTGATGCTCGATTAAGTCATGGCTCACCCGATTTTGAACAAACACGTACTGTCAACTTTACCTTGGGAGGAAATGTCACGGATTTAAGAGTCAAAGGGTCCACACAAGGGACTCAAGATTCCTATATAATCTCCAGTGGTTATCAATTTAATAGCACAAATGGTTGGTTATTTACTCCTTCTGTCAGTTACGAATACAACAAGACAACTGTTGATGCTTTTGTAGAAACAGGAGCACCTGCATTTAATGTTGGATTTAGCGAACAAAATTTTAAAACTAACCGAACGACTTTAGGTCTACAAGCAAGTAAAGCCATCAGCTTAAGCAAAGGTGTTCTTATCCCTTCTTTTAATTATAACTTCATCAACGAAAACCAAAACTCAGATGTTGTGCTTATGCGTATTTCAGGTATGCCTGCTGGTGAATTTTTCGAAACTCCTGTCAATTTCAATGACAGCAGTTACAGTACAGCAAAAATTGGTCTTACTTTTGTAGCTGCTCATGGCAGACAAGTCTACCTTCAATACTCAAAAGTATTTGGTTGGCAAGGCTTTAACCGCGACACCATTGCACTTGGTGCACGTTTCGAGTTTTAAATAAGAATATTAACCCTGCGGCATAATACCGCAGGGTTAATATCATCGGTGTTGGGTTGCAAACCAAACCACAGATAAAAAGCACAAGCGGCTTGTTCAACCAACATGCCCAAACCATCGCATGTTGATTGAACACCAATAGAATGACAAAATTCCATAAATGGCAAAGCAGCCTTGGCATAACTTAAATCGTAACAAAGGGTTTGGTCGTGAAAATGATGAGGTAAGAACTCAAGTGTTTTTCCTTGATGCCCTAAAGAACTGGAATGAATGATTAAATCAAAGGATTCATCTAGTTGATTTAGCTCATCAAAAGTTACTGCCAGAGAGTTTTCTGATACCGCAATTTTCTGTGCCTTCTTTAATGTTCTGTTTGCAATAATCAACGCTTTGGGTGACTGCAACAAAATTGCTGGCACAATACCTTGTGTGGCTCCACCGGCTCCTAAAATCAGAACTTTCTTATCTTGACAATCAAAATCACAACGCTTTTTTAAATCATTAATAAAACCAAGACCATCTGTATTGTCACCAAGCAAAAAGTTATTTTCATCGCAATAAAGCGTATTAACTGCTTGAGCTTGTTGGGCTAACTTACTGTTATATTTAACATATTTCATTACTTGTTGTTTATGTGGCAAAGTGACATTGGCACCATAACCACCTGATTTAAAAAATTCCAACACTTTATTTTCAAGATGTTGTGCACCGACATCGATTAAGTCGTATTGAATGGACAAATCAAACTGACTGGCAAATTGCTGATGAATGGCTGGCGACAAACTGTGGTTAACAGGTTGTCCAAACAAGGCAAGTTTATAATGCTTACTTTTCATTCAAATAACGTAAAACGCGGTCTGCATAATAGGTTAAAATAGCATCACATCCCGCTCTTTTAAAACATAAAAGAGATTCTAAAATGGCTTTTTTCTCATCCAAAAATCCGTTATCAATAGCCGATTGCAACATCGCATATTCACCACTGACTTGGTAGGCAAAAATTGGTGTATTAAATTGAGCAGAAGCACGGCTAATAATATCCAAATAAGGCATTCCTGGTTTAACCATAACCATATCTGCTCCTTCATCAATATCCAAAGCAATCTCATCCAATGCCTCTTTGCCATTGGCCGAATCCATTTGGTAGTTGTCCTTTGTGCTTTTCCCTAAATTACCACTGGAACCAACCGCATCGCGAAAAGGACCGTAAAAGCAACTGGCGTATTTAGCCGAATAGGATAAAATGCTAACTAGAGGGAAATCAAACTCCTCAAATGCCATGCGAATCTGAATAATGCGTCCATCCATCATGTCTGATGGTGCAACAATATCCACACCCGCTTCAGCATGGGAAATCGCTTGTTTGCATAACACCTCAATAGTTTCATCATTTAACACATAGCCTTCATCATCAATCAATCCATCTTGCCCATGAATGGTGTAAGGATCAAGTGCCACATCAGAGATAATCAACAACTCAGGAAGCTCTGCTTTAATAGCTCGTATTGTGCATTGAACCAAACCATCAGGATTATACGATTCTTCTGCAAGTTCAGTTTTATTAGCTGTGACCACAGGAAACAAAGTCACCGCTTTCAAACCCAACTCCACCAATTGTGCTAATTTAATCAACAACACATCCTGTGACATTCTAAAAACGCCAGGCATGGAGGCAATTTCTTCACTGCGATTCTCGCCTTCTAAGACGAAAACAGGCCAAATCAAATCATTGGCTGTTAACGTATTTTCAGCAACCAAAGAACGAATAGAGTTAGTGTAACGCAAACGCCTTTTGCGAGTAAGAGGAAATCGTTTCATGATTTATCCCAATTTATAAAACGTTTATTGTACCGTAACCGTTTTAAAAATGTTTTACTCACATCAAGTTTTAGTGCAAATTTGTTTATACAGAACGCCCTTAGAAGTGTGTCCGTTTTTGGGATATAAGTCAAAACACCGTATCTAATATAGAGTTAGCCTCGTATTTTCTATTTCTGGATTTGGGTTTATTGGTGATAAGATATTTTCTTGGTTTGCTAGGCGTGCTAAGGGTTTATGCTATAATTGTGTTTTCACTATCGGGATTTCGTTTTTTATAAAAATGGCAACAAGAATCGATAAATGGCTGTGGTCAACGCGTTTTTATAAGACGCGTTCTTTAGCTAAAAAGCACGTAGAAACTGGCAAGGTTAAAATTTGTGGGCAAAAGGTCAAGCCTTCGCGTACCGTGTATGTGGGTGATGAGTTGACTATAAAAAAAGGCGATTTGACTTGGGAAGTGCAGGTTTTACGTACCATTGATAAACGTGTGGGGGCAAAGATAGCCGTTGAATGTTACGAAGAAACTCCTGAGTCTATAAAAGCAAGAGAAGATATTATCACCGAAAGAAAGATGATATTCTCCTCTGCTCCACGACCTACCAAGCATCCCGATAAAAAATCCAGACGTAAATTAATTAAAATCAAGAAAGGGGGATTTTAAAGTATTTGTTAATAATTAATTGTCAGATGCTACCACAACAAACGCTCCATTTACAAATTACCCCTTTGAATCATTCGATTCGATGGCTTTTACTTTATTAGTAATCAATGCTTCTCTAAGCTTACTTTCGGTTTCAGCTAATTCTGCTACCGCTTTTTTGCGCATGGCTTTGCCTTCTTCTGAGATTCGCAAACTATCTTCAATGGTTTCAATTAGTGTTTGATTAGCTTCTTTGATGACTTCAATATCAAATATGCCACGTTCTAACTGTTCACGTACTTGTTTATTGGCGATTTTTAGGTTTTCAGCATTTCCCTTTAACAATTCATTGGTTAAATTGGAAGCATCTTTGATTGTTTTTGCTGCGGCACCACTGCGCCAAATTGTGACAGTTTGAGCCAATTGTTGTCTCCATAATGGAATGGTATTGGCGACTGTTGAATTGATTTTATTAATTAAGCCTTTGTCATTTTCTTGGACAAGGCGAATACTTGGCAAGCTCTGTAGTGTCACCTGTCGAGTCAATCGCAAATCGTGTACACGGCGTTCTAAATCATCACGAGATCCTTTTAAGTCACGTAATTCTTGGGCTTTTAGCATGTCATCTGAGTCTTCTGCTGCTTTTTGTAAGGCTGGAATTTCTTCTTCATCCACTTGACGTAGTTTTTCTTCACCTGCATTGATGTAGGTTTCCAATTTGTGGAAATATTCTAGGTTAGCTTCGTACAGTTTATCTAAACTAACGATGTCTTTGAGCAAGACCTGTTCGTGTTTTTCAAGCTTGGTTGTAATGGAGTCTATTTGATGTTGGACTGTTTCGTATTTTTGTAAAAACTTTGCCAATGGTTTTGCTCGACCAAATAATCGGGCAAAAAAGCCTGGTTTTTTATTGGGATCTAATTCATTAACATCAAAACCACGAATAGTCGCTACCATTTCATTCAAGGCTTCACCTGACTGCCCTAATTCTTTATTTTTGACGCCTTCGAGCATCTTATCAGATATTTCAG
>JALSIL010000081.1 GCA_026990095.1 Lysobacterales bacterium | reverse complement strand
AGAAATTTACCTGTTGTTACCGCCTATTCCTGTTAAAGCTAAATACTTAGTGATGATTTACGCAGGCATAATGTTTTTGAGCATTTTATCCACAAGAGGAAATTTTTTGAGTAAAATTGCCTATTTGGCAGGTCCTCTTTGCGGTTATTTGCTAATCCAGTATTGGCGCGGTAAACCACCATTTAATAAAAACTCTAAAGTAAAACCAAAAAGCAAACTCTACCGATATAAATAAAATTACAGGTAAATCACATGACACATAAAATCTATCCCGTTGCACAAAATCTTTTATCCACTGCGTTAATCACTAAACAAGATTACGCCACTATGTATCAACAATCCATCGAAAACAATGAGGAGTTTTGGCAAAATCAAGCCAATAAACGCTTAGATTGGATTAAATCATTTACCAAAATTAAAGATACAAACTGGAGTGATAAAGCCGTAAATATTAAATGGTTTGAGGATGGCGTACTTAATGTGTCGCATAACTGCATTGATAGGCATTTAAAGGATAAAGCCGATCAAAGTGCCATTATTTGGGAAGGCGATGACCCAAGCCAATCGCAAAAAATCACTTACCAACAATTACATGATGAAGTCTGTCAGTTTGCCAATACGCTTAAATCACTGGGTGTACAAAAAGGCGATAGAGTCACTTTATACATGCCAATGATACCAGAGGCAGCCTATGCCATGCTCGCTTGCAGTCGCATTGGAGCGATACATTCGGTTGTTTTTGGTGGGTTTTCAGCCGAAGCTCTCGCAGGACGAATGGATGATTGTGATTCGCACTATATTATTACAGCTGATGAAGGCATTCGAGGGGGCAAGAAAATTCCATTAAAAGCTATGGTCGATAAAGCCATAGAGTTATGTACAGTTGAGGTCAAACATTCTATCGTTATTAAATACACTCAAGCCGATACGCCGTGGAATGATGCGATTGATGTGGATTATTTTGCACTTAAGCAAGACATGGCAAAGCAGTGCCCTTGTGAGCCAATGAATGCCGAAGACCCTTTATTTATTCTTTATACTTCAGGCTCAACAGGCAAACCCAAAGGTGTCTTGCACACCACTGCAGGGTATTTATTGTACGCTAGCATTACTCATGAGTATGTTTTTGATTACCACCCGGGTGATGTTTATTGGTGTACTGCGGATGTGGGTTGGATAACAGGGCACTCTTATGTCGTTTATGGACCGCTTGCCAATGGTGCAACCACGCTTATGTTTGAGGGTGTTCCCAATTACCCTGATGCAAGCCGTATTTGGCAAGTGTGTGACAAACACCAAGTCACTATTTGCTATACCGCACCAACAGCAATTCGAGCCTTAATGCGTGAAGGCGATGAACCCGTATTAAAAACTTCGCGAAAGTCTTTGCGAATCCTAGGCTCTGTGGGCGAACCGATTAATCCCGAAGCGTGGGAATGGTACTACCAAGTCGTTGGTGAATCGCGCTGTCCGATAGTTGATACCTGGTGGCAAACCGAGACAGGCGGCATCATGATAACCCCACTTCCTGGCGTGACCGATTTAAAACCCGGCGCCGCAAGCTCACCCTTTTTTGGTGTGCAACTGGCCTTACTCGACAACGATGGTAACGAATTACAAGGCAACAACCAGTCGGGTTATCTGGTGGTTAAAGATTCATGGCCCGGGCAAGCTCGGAGTTTGTATGGAAACCACCAGCGTTTTATTGAAACCTATTATTCGCAATATTCTGGTTATTACTTTACTGGTGATGGTGCCATGCGAGATGAAGACGGTTATTATTGGATAACTGGACGCGTAGATGACGTTATCAATGTTTCGGGTCACCGCATGGGAACAGCCGAAGTCGAAAGTGCCTTAGTGGAACACGATTTAGTGGCAGAGGCAGCTGTTGTTGGCTTTCCACATGAAATAAAAGGGCAAGGCATTTATGCTTACGTGACCTTAATTTCAGGAAGTGAACCCAGCGAAGAATTACGAGCCGAACTCACCCAAAAGGTGCGTGAAATAATTGGAGCCATAGCCAAACCCGACGCCATCCAGTTTACCCAAGTGCTGCCCAAAACCCGCTCAGGTAAAATCATGCGCCGAATCTTACGCAAGATTGCCACAGGAGACACCGATGAATTAGGCGATACATCCACACTAGCAGAACCAGCCGTTATTGAGTCTTTAATTGCTGGGCGGATAAAGGTTTGATAAGATTCTTGGTTTCAACCGACGCTTTTTTATAAATTTTGAATTTAGAGTGGGATAAATCCCACTTACCTGTATTAATTAACAAAAATAATCGGACTTTTGCACTCTCGGTTTATCACCAATGGCGATGTGAGATTTAGTTAAAATAATCAAAACTTCTCAAAGAAACCACTAACATCTTGCAAAATTACCGTTTTGAGCTATATTAGTCAGTGCTAATTTACAAATACAATCGCAGGGTAATTATGTCAGGTTTGGATAGAAGAAAATTATTAAAATTAATGGGTTTTGGAACAATGGCAGCTTCCGTGCCAAGCTTAATTTCATGTACGACCAAAGAAGCAAGAAATTTATCAAAGGAAAAAGCCGCTACTGCTAGCAAAGATTTTTATGATTTACCGATGGCGGGGGACGCACGTATTTTGCATATCACCGATGTTCACGGTCAATTAAATCCTGTATATTTCCGTGAACCCAATGTTAATTTAGGAGTGGGTGATGCCTATGGTCGTCCTCCACATGTGGTGGGAGAAAACTTCTTAAAGTACATGAATATCCGACCAAACACGGCCGATTCTTATGCCTACACTTATTTAGATTTTGAAAATGCCGCACCAAAATACGGCAAAACTGGTGGCTACGCCCACATCAAAACCTTACTGGATAAATTGCGCAAGCAAGCCGGAGGCAAAGACAAGACCATTACCATTGATGGCGGTGATTTGTGGCAGGGTTCAGGCACTTCTTTGTGGACACGTGGTGTTGATATGGTTGAGGCCTCTAATATCATGGGGCTTGATGTCATGGTTGGGCATTGGGAATTTACCTACAAAGAAAATGAAGTGTTAAGTAATGTTTCTTTGTTTAAAGGGGATTTTATTGGTCAAAATGTTCGTGTTAAAGAAGATTCATTGTTTGATGAAAATTATGAAAAGTTAGTGGAACAATACGATGGACGAGGTCTTTATGACGAAGACGAAGGTTATGCTTTTCAACCTTATGTGATTAAAGTCATAAACGGCAAACGCATTTGCATCGTAGGGCAAGCTTTTCCTCGCACTGGCAATGCCAACCCCAAAGAGTTTTTCCCTGACTGGTCCTTTGGCTTACGTGAAGATGACATGATTGAGCTGGTTGAGCGAATCCGTGAAGAAGAAAAACCCGATGCGGTTGTCCTTCTTTCACACAATGGCATGGATGTGGATATTAAAATGGCAGAACGCATTCCTGGTTTAAATGCGGTTTTTGGTGGTCACACGCATGATGGTATGCCCAAACCTATCAAAGTTAAAAATGTTTCAGGCAATACCTGTTTAGTCACCAATGCAGGCTCAAATGGAAAGTACGTTGGGGTGATGGATTTTGATTTCTCAAAAGGTCAAGTCGACATGACTTATACCATGTTCCCAATTATTACCAACCGATTACCTGCTGATAAAGAAATGCAGGCTTATATCGATCAAATGCGTCAAACAAAATACGATGAAAACATCGTTGAATCGCGCAACAGGAAACGTTTTTATAACCCAATCCGTTTGGGTAAAACATTTGAAGAAATTTTAAGTGAAAAACTCGCCATAGCCGATAGATTGCTTTATCGTCGTGGTAACTTTATGGGCACATGGGACCAAATACTTTGTAATGCACTGCGTGAAGAATACGGTGCTGATGTCGCCATGTCTGCCGGTGTACGTTGGGGCACGACCACCTTAAAAGGCGAGTGGATTACCATGGAAGATGTAATGGCACAATGTTCCATGACTTATGGCGAAACCTACATGGCAGAATTTACTGGCGAAGAACTATTGAGCACCATTGAAAGCGTTGCGGACAATTTATTTGATGAAGATCCTTATTTGCAATCGGGTGGAGACATGGTCAGATTGGGTGGTATGGATTACACTATTGAACCATCAAAACCTTTAGGGCAACGCATTACCGAAGCTCGATTAGATAGTGGCGAATTGATTCAAAAAGACAAAAAATACAAAATTGCAGGCTGGGCAAGCGTTAACCAATCACCCAAAGGTCGCTTAATGTGGGATGTAGTTCGCGATTATATTATTGCCAACAAAGGCAAAGACAATGTGCTGAAATTACCTAAAATCAATCACCCTAAGTTAGTTGGTGTTAGTGCCAATCCAGGGATTGCGGATTACCCCGGCAAAATGAGTTAGTATTTTCAGAGACATAAAAAACTTGAAGAGTTAACGGCTCTTCAGGTTAAGTTATGCTGAGTTATTGCAAATATCCAAATATTTTTTTACAACGGTTGGCATGCCCCTCTCAATGCACTCGATGGTCAACACATGCCCAATTGAGACCTCAAGAATGGCTGGAATGGTGAGAAAGGTGGCTAAATTTTGCGAATCCAAATCATGCCCGGCATTAACACCCAATCCAAGTTGCTGTGCTTTTCTTGCAGCTAGTTGGTACTTTTGTAAAACCATTTCTTGTTCTTTAGTGCCAAAAAAGTGAGCAAACTCTTCGGTGTATAATTCGATTCTATCCACTCCTGTTTGTGCGACCAGTTCAACTTGATGCTCCTCAGGATCTAAAAACACCGCACTGCGTACACCATAACCACCAATCTCAACGGCTAATTCACTGATGCGTTTTTGGTGTTTAGTCATATCCCAGCCGTGATCGGATGTTACTTGATTAACGCCATCGGGTACAAGTGTGCATTGGTCGGGTTTGGTATCGCGAATAATTTTTAAAAAATCAGCCGATGGATAACCCTCGATATTGTATTCAATACTGGGATAATCGTGTAAAAATTCAGCCAATTCATAAGCGTCTTTAACGGTGATG
>JALSIL010000080.1 GCA_026990095.1 Lysobacterales bacterium | reverse complement strand
TCTTTATAAAATGCTTTGATTATTTCCATATCGGCATCAATATCACCTGTTGGCATAAAACTGTCTTTAATCCCCACTTCGCGGTTTTCGAAATCCAAAACCGCCATAGCGATAGGAATTTTTGCTTCCAGTGCAATATAATAAAATCCCGTACGCCAATATTTGATGTTTGAACGCGTGCCTTCAGGAGCTAATGCCAAAGCTATTTTATCTTGCGAATTGATAAACTCCGCCATGCGCGTCGTCAGTTTGGTTTTATTGTTTCTGTCCACCCCGAATCCACCAAGAGCTTTAAATAAATATTTTTGTGGCCATTTGAATAAGGCATCTTTACCCATGTATCGAAAAGGCACGCCTGAGGAAATTATATAAAAAATGCCCAAAGGAAAATCCCAGTTGCTGGTGTGCGGGTAAGCAATAACCACATAACGGGGTTCTTTTGGAAGATTGTTAATGGTTTTCCATTTGAATACTTTTAACCAAAAACGGCAAAAATGTTTAAGCATCGTCAAAAGGCTCCGTATTTGAGGCAACCATGGTTAAAATATCGTAGCTAGCCACGACAACACCTTCTTGGTTTGTAATAGAAATATCCCACCGAACCTCTCCATAACCTTTTCCACGTCGGTAAGATTTTTGTTTGCAGGTTAATTTTACCCTTAAATCATCCCCGGGGTAAACCGGTTCGGTAAAACGCAAATCATCCAGTCCATAATTTGCCAAAACAGGTCCCGGTGAAGGTTCAACAAATAATCCTGCTGCCATTGAAACAATAAAATAACCGTGTGCGACACGCCCATCAAAAAATGGATTTTCAGCTGCCGCCTTGTCATCCATGTGTGCATAAAATTTATCCCCACTTAAATCAGCAAATTTCTCAATATCATCCAAAGTAATGGTTCTGGATTCTGAAATTAAACTTTGCCCCACTTTAAGCTCCTCAAAATATAATTTAAACGGATGTTTAGGCGCTTCTTTAGTCTTGGCATTACCAATAAATTTATTGCAAATTTTACTTATAGTTGTGGGCGAACCTTGCAAAGCAGTACGTTGCATGTAGTGCATAACGCCACGAATCCCACCCATTTCTTCACCACCACCTGCTCGTCCTGGACCGCCATGAGTCATGTGCGGAAGCGGAGAACCATGCCCCGTTGAAAATTCAGCAGAATCTCGATTGATTAACACCATGCGCCCATGGAAACTGGCGGTATTCATCACTAACTCACTGACAATTTCATCATCATACCCAAAGATTGAACCCACTAACGAACCTTGTCCCATATTGGCAAGTTGGGCTGCTTCATCCAATGAATCATAAGGCATTAAAGTGGAAACAGGACCAAAGGCTTCAATGTCATGCACTTGTGTGTCTTCTAGTGGGTTCTCACACGCCAATAAAATAGGATTAATAAAAGCACCCGCTTTGCTATCGGCTCCAATGGTTTCGACTTCATCGGGGTTGCCGTATATGAATTCAGCGTATTTGGATAATTCCGCTACGCGTTCTCGCACTTCACTGCGCTGGGATTCACTGGCAAGTGAGCCCATTTTTACGCCTTCGGTAAGCGGATCGCCTATCACTATACGCGCCAACCTCTCACTGACAGCATCTGCCACAGGTAAGAGTAATTCTCTTGGCACAATGGCTCGGCGAATGGCGGTGCATTTTTGCCCGCATTTAACCGTCATTTCACGCACCACTTCTTTGACATAAAAATTAAACTCTGGTGAGTCTATTATTGTATCAGGTGTTAAAATAGAACAATTCAGTGAATCGGCTTCCATAGTAAACCGCACAGAATTATGCATGATGGCTTTATTGGATTTCAAATACTGCCCTGTTGTTGCAGAGCCAGTAAAAGCCACAGCATCTTGGCAATCCAAGTTATCCAGCAAATCACCGGTTGAACCACATATTAACTGCACAGCACCCTCTGGTAAAATGCCAGATTCAATAATGGCATGAAACATTTTTTCAGTCACAAAAGAAGTATTAGATGCGGGTTTAACAATCGCAGCAACACCTGCCAACAAGGTTGGAGCCAACTTTTCTAACATGCCCCAACACGGAAAATTAAAGGCATTAATATGCACGGCAACACCTTGTAACGAAGTGCAAATGTGTTGCCCAATAAATTGATCACTGGCTGAGAGCATTTCCAAATTGCCATCGACAAACACATTGTGGTCAGGCAATTCACGTCGCCCTTTGCCCGAATAAACAAACAACGTACCAATACCACCTTCAATATCAATCCACGAATCCAGTTTGGTGGCTCCTGTTAAAAAAGACAGTTGATAAAACTCTTTTTTGTGTGACAATAAATAAAGAGCAAGCTCTTTCAACATCAAAGCGCGTTCATGAAAAGTCATTGCACGAAGTGCCTTACCACCTTTATCTTTGGCATAGTCCAACATGCCAGAAAAATCCAGACCCTCAGATGAAATTTCAAAAATTTTCTCACCCGTTAAGGCATTAAAACACGGACGAAATCCATCACTTGCAGTGTGCCAAGCTCCCTTGGCGAAAGATTGAAGTTTTTTCATAAAAGGCTGTAATTATTCAAAGAGGAATATTGTACCATTAAATCTTAAAAGTTTTTATTTGCTGATTCCTTCGCCGACAAAAACTTCAACTATGTTACTTTTATTCTAGAGATGTATAGGAATTGCTACTATGAACTTTCTTCTGAACCTTGTAATTTCGGAATAATATTCCTATAATACAATGTATGAAACAACGTTGGATTCAATCAGAATTATTAAAAAGGTTAGATTTTTCACCTGCTGTAGCTCTTTTGGGGACACGACAAGTGGGAAAAACTACACTCGCTTATGAAATTTCAAATCAGAGAGATTCTATTTATTTGGATTTGGAGTCACCAAAAGATTTGTCAAAACTCAGTGACGCTGAATCTTATTTTTTGCAACATTGTGATAAATTAATTATTTTGGATGAAATCCAACGTGCTCCTGAGCTGTTTAGTATCTTGCGCAGTGTTATCGACCACAATATTCGTCACGGGAAACAAACAGGACAGTTTTTAATTTTGGGTTCTGCTTCTATGGATTTGTTACGGCAATCATCCGAAAGTTTAGCTGGGCGCATTACCTATCTCGAAATGACTGGATTTAATGGTTTAGAAGTGCCGTATCAAACAACTCAAGATATAAACAAACTGTGGTTTCGCGGTGGTTATCCACGCAGTTATTTGGCAAAAAACGATACACAAAGTCAATTATGGGTTGAAGATTTGATTCGCACTTATTTAGAGCGTGATATCCCTTCTTTTGGTTTTCGAGTTTCTGCCACACGGTTAAGAAGGCTTTGGACCATGTTGTCACACTTACAAGGAGAGGTTGTCAATTATTCTACTTTAGCCAGCAACCTAGAGGTCGATGGCAAAACAGTAAGTAAATATATTGATATCTTGGTTGATTTATTATTGGTCAGGCGTTTAGAACCTTGGCATAGCAATGTTAAAAAACGTTTGATAAAATCCCCTCGTTTTTATGTGAGAGATAGCGGAATCTTGCACTGCCTGTTATCAATTCCTGAATATGAATCATTGTTATCCAATCCTATACTGGGAAAAAGTTGGGAAGGTTTTGTCATGGAAAATATTATGTCAATAATACCTGCCCACATAAAACCTTATTTTTATCGAACCTCTGCTGGAGCTGAAATTGATTTGGTGTTAAAAATATCGAACAATGAAATATGGGCAATAGAAATTAAAACGGGACTTTCTCCCAAAATTTCAAAAGGATTTTATAGCTCTTGCGAGGATATTAATGCCACACAACGTTTTGTGGTTTATGGCGGCTTAGAACAGTACCCAATTAAAAATCGAGTAACCATGATTTCTTTGCTAGGAATTATGAATAAGCTGTTGAAAATATTATAAGAGACCTTTGCATAACTATAGTGACGAGTAAAAAATGATTAAATTCACCAGCTTTTCGCTAAAAATCTCGCCAATAACTGGTTATTACCTTCAATTTTTAACTCAATCTGGCAAATTTTCTCTATTTTTTCTTTCGCCATATAGTTATGCAAAGGTCTCTATAAAATAAAAGTAAGATATTAAGTTCTACTACACAGGTGAAGATATTATCATGAAAATAATATTATCAATACTATTACTTGTACTCTTTACATCTTGTGGGACGGTTGAGCATAAAAAGCCAATTACGTCTGATGATAAAATAATCGTTAAAACTTTAGCTGAGGCAGACACTACTTTGATTGAATTCTGTAAGGAAAATAACTGTAGGAAGGATAATTCTTTTAAATTAATAAGAGCTAATAAAAGTGTATTTGATTATTCTTCTGAATTGGATCCTCCTGCTATTCAGGGTGAATATATTACAATATTCCCTGGCGAAACACTATATATTGAGGCTGAAGAAACGGACACCAAGCCCATTAATTTTGTCCAAGTCAAAGAAATTAGCAATCCAAGTAAAACCATAATTTTTAGATTTTGGCAGAAACCAGATGCCAAAACACCAAGAATGATGCTTGAAGTTACAAATCCTTTCTCAAAACCTCTAAGATATAACTTATTTATGATGGATACATTCAAATACAACCTATATAAAACCAGTAGCTGCCCTGTTAGTGGAAAAATATTTGAAATGTGGGGTGATACAATTTTCCAATTATTATTTGAAAATCTAAGGTTTGTACAGGAAGGCGAATCGATGTCATGCGTTGAATAATATCACCTTAAATATTCGGACTATAGTATGCCAATACAATATGCTGTTATTCTTTTCCCCATCACCCCTCCTATGTCAGGATAGTTACCGCCGCTAGTTTTCAATAGAGGCAAACCATAATGTGTGCTAAATTTAGTCAATCATTTAAAAAGTAAGCAGTAAAAAAAGTATTAATGCGAGAAAATAGAGTTAGCCCGAATATTTCATAGGAGAATGGAGTTTAAAGGGAAAATAGCGAAATAGGTTGCATAAATATCACTATATACCTAGTTATTCATAGGTTTTAGTGATATTTG
>JALSIL010000079.1 GCA_026990095.1 Lysobacterales bacterium | reverse complement strand
ACCAAAAAATCCTCGTGCACCCGCCACAAAAGTTGAGTTATTTGGAGGAAGGGTTAATCGTGGAAAATCTGGCGTTCCATGCCTTGGATCGCTTTCTCCAGGTTGAACCGTATCGGTAGCGTTGGGGTGACTGTTATCAATGTACCAATCATCGCTTTCGGTATTGCCCGATGATGCTGGGACAGGAGGGGCAGTATAAAAAATGGCTGGCATTGAAGGGATACCCTTAGGTAGAGTAATGTTTTCTTTAACAATCAAAGAAACAACACTATTGCCCGACACACCATTACTGTCTGTAACACTAAAACTAAACTTATCTGTGCCTGTAAATTCAACATTGGGTACATAAAGCAGTGCATCTGGATTTGTAATTGTAACTGGAGCTAGGGTCAAAATACTGCCTTCAAAATACAATGCTCCGTTACTGGGAAGGCTTTCAATTTGCCAATTTGTTATCGCATCTCGGTAGCGAACTCCCCATTCAATGGGATTATCACCAAAACGTGCTTGCCTATAAGTAATGTTGTCAGAATAACCAGCAAGAGCAATATACTTCTGTTTGTTTTTTAATACATAGTATTGCATTGAAATAGATACTGGATTATTTACACCAGCTACATCAGGTTTAGTTTGATCAGTTTTAGGAATTTCAAATTGTGTGGCAAATACTGTTGGCAACACAAATAAAATTAATACCAATTTATTCTTTATTGATGTTTTGTAGTTCATTTTTATTCTCCTAATATTTTGTTTAGTTATTGTTCTTAGTATTTTAGAATAGCTTTAGATAGTAATGATAATCCTGAAATTAAAACGTGAAAAGCTTCACACTTAATTAGATATTAAACCATAATAAACTTGACGAACGTTAAGTTTCTTGAAAGGTTCATCACATAGATAGGGTATTAATCATTTACTCGAAGAAAGTTATGCTTAAAGACTAGAAAATAATGCATTAATATTATCAGTCATTAGGGATCTACTAAGCAATAAATGAATTGCACTATGGCATTAACTCCTATTAGAATCAATTAAAGTCACTATTGTTTTATATTGAGACCTTTGCATAACTCGTGGTACGTGTTATGCAAAGGCCTCATATTAATACTAACTTATTAATGCCATATTATACAAGTTCCGATGCAGGGATTTTCTAGCTTATTGAGATAAAAAATCTGTATTAAATACCATGCCAAACTGCAAGTACCATTTGCCAAAATTTTCTACGCGTTGGTGTAAAACCCCCATTTGAAAACCAATATTTTTCTTGTACTGATAGCCAATTGCACCGTAAAGCCTATTTCTATCAAATATCGTGTCTTTCGTATTGAGAAACAGTTCGTCATAAATACCTAAAAATACACTGCCTTGTGATAGCACCTGTTGTTTATTTAGTGGAACAAACATCATCATTCGGTAACGCACTCTGTTTTTATAATCGCCATCAACCCAACGTTGTTCAAGCCTAAACCGGTGTTCTAACTTGACTCGTGAGTACTTTTGATTGGCAATAAATTGTTGCCAAATTCGGTGTTCCTCAACTTCAGGTGCGTCTTGAGGCGATTCAAATTCATATGAAGGAATATAGGCATACCCTGCAGTAACGAATTTGTCTTCTGCAAAATGGTAGTTTAACCCTGTTCGAATTAACAGTTGTTCGGTATTATTGGGTGTTAGGGTGTGATTCCTGAATTGAAATTCCGTGTGCAAACTAAATTTTTCATTAATTTTATTGCTGCCAAAATACATTAACCAATTCCCTACATCATCTTTTGCCGCAAAAACAGGAATACTCAAAAATAAGGCACAGATTAATAACCCAAACTTAGACGGCATCATCATGTTCCTCCTTGTGAGTCTTGTGGAGCTAATTTAAGGTGTTGTATTGGCATTTTTTGTTTATTCTTGTAGAGATTAGTTGTTTTTACTGAAATATTTCGATGTTTTGCACTGCTGATAAAGTTTTCAATTATCTCAAATACATCAAAATGAATAAACCTTGTGTTACTGGCATCAATTTCTACACGAGAGTTTCGTGGAATTTGTTCCAGTGTCTTTAAAATAGTTGCTTTATTTAAGAAGGTTACATCCTCTGAGAGTATAATCTTGATGTTGTCTATTCCTTCGAGTTGCTCTCTTTGAAGATTGAAAGGTATCCTGAAATTGTTTCTTAAAATAATAAAAGTTGCCACAAACATACCTAATGCTATACCAGAGAGCAAATCAGTAAAAACAATACCCAGTATGGTAATAATAAACGGAACAAATTGACCATGCCCTTCACGGTATAACCTTTTATATAATGCAATATTTGACAATTTATAACCAACCATTAATAAAATTGCTGCTAGTACTCCCAACGGAATCATATTCAATAAAGAGGGGATTGCAATTATACTAACTAGTAAAAAAACGCCATGAAGTATAGTTGATAGTTTAGTTTTACCACCCGATTGTTGGTTGGCAGAACTTCTGATTATGACTTGAGTTAAAGGCAGTCCACCGATAAAACCAGCGACTATATTTCCTACTCCTTGAGCCTTTAATTCTCTATTTGTTGGAGTTACACGCTTTAAGGGGTCCTGCTTATCCGTAGCCTCTACACAAAGCAAGGTTTCTAAGCTTGCCACAACAGCTATAATAACAGCAACAACATAAACTTCCATGTTCAATAAAGCACTAAAATCTGGTCGTGTAAAATTCGATAGGAAGTTTGTAAAATTCTCAGGAATAGGAATATTAACAAGCTGACTCTTTTGTACGGTTAATGCAGGAAAAGCTTTAAATAATTGATTAAGAACTATCCCAACAATTACAGCAACTAATGGACCTTGAAGAACCTTAGTCAATTTGAAACTTTTTATAAATTTAGTTTCCCATAGCATCAGAATTACTAGAGAAATTAAGGAAATAATAACAACACCAGGACTAATGGAATTAAACATCAACATTAAGCTTTCTAAGGTGTTTGTTCCATCGGTTTGTTGGAAAGCTATCTCTCCTTCTGGGTTATTATCGTATCCTAAAGCATGAGGGATTTGTTTCAAGAATATAATCACTCCAATACCTGCCAACATGCCATGAATTACAGAAGAAGGAAAGAAGTAAGCTATTATTCCCGCTTTAGCAAAACCCATAATAATTTGAATAATTCCAGCCAACATAACAGCTACTAAGAAAACTTCAAAACTACCTAAATCCGTAATCGCATTTAATACAATTACGGCTAAACCCGCTGCGGGACCACTAACACCAAGTGAAGACCCGCTAATAAGACCAACGACTATACCACCTATAACACCACTAATTAAACCTGCGAAAAGTGGTGCACCAGAGGCTAAGGCAATGCCCAAGCATAAAGGTACTGCAACAAGAAAAACAACGATACTCGCAGGAATATCGTCTTTCCAATTTTTAAATATTTTCATAATTTTATAAATCTATATAAGTTCGTATAAGCATTTGTTAAAAATTCAACACAAGAACTAATACAGCTAATGTGTTGAACTGATTGATTGTATTTAGATACCTGCACCTAAAAAAACCCCATACCGACCCAAAAAGAAGAGGGGAAAGGATCGACATGAGGCTAGAGTGCTAGGATATTAAAGAGACCTTTTCATAACATTTAAGTTTAAATGAACTCCACTAAACCAGTAGCGACATTGTACATTGCTCCCACTATTTTAATTTCTCCTTCTTTTTCCATTTCCGCTAATATTTCACTTTCTTTTCGAATACGGTTAATTGAAAATTCAACATTTAAATGTGCAACTTCTTCTATTTCATCATCATTCATGTCATTATCATCTGCATTAAATTCATCAACCACAGGTTTTATTTTACCAAGCAAGGCTGTAATATTCCCCAGTTCTACATGATTACACGCCGCATTTACAGCACCACATTTGGTGTGACCCATAACCACAACTATTTTGGAACCAGCAACCTTACAAGCATATTCCATTGAACCTAAAATATCTTCATTAACAATATTTCCCGCTACCCTGACACTGAATATATCTCCAATGCCTTGGTCAAAAACCAATTCAGCGGGTACTCGTGAGTCAATACAGCTCAAGATTACAGCAAAGGGGAATTGCCCTTGACTTGTTTCACGTACCTGCTCTTGTAAATTGCGCTGTGCTTTTAAGTTTTCCGCAAATCGTTTATTGCCTTCAACTAAGATATCATAGGCAGATTTTGGCGTTATGTTTTGTTGAATTTCTTTAGTTAATGTTTTCATTATTTTTCTCACTATTATTGTTTAATTTATTGTTTTTTATCCAGTTTAAGCACGCTTTAAAATCATCAAAAATTTGCTCATTAGGAATTAAATCTGGAATGATATCAATACGTTCCATCATGTACTTGGGTTGTTCATCAATATGCACCAACAAAACAGTTTTGTTTTGATTGGCTAAATCAATCAACACATCTTCTATTGCATACAAACCTGATTGATCCATGTATGGCATATTATCCATGCGAATAATGATGATTGAAGCCGTTGCCGGGATTTGTTTTGCTAGTGCTTGAAAATCACTGGTTGAACCAAAGAACAATGGTCCATTTATGTGTTTTATGAACACAGATTCTGCCAATTCTTTAGGCAAGATAGCTTCATCGGCCCAAGATTCTTCTTCACTTATGTTTTTAACATCTGATTGTTTGGCTGTTAAGTCCCCAATTTTTTTCATAAACATTAATGAAGCAAAAACCAAACCAATGCCTACAGCATAAACCAAATTCCACACTGATGACAATACCAATACAACTATCATAATAATGACTTCTGGTTTTGGCATATATGGAATCGCTTTGAGCCCTTTATAATCCATTACTCCAATACCTACAGTTATCAATAAACCTGCTAATACAGCGGCAGGAATTTGCGATGCAATTGGACTAAGGGCTAGCAATATAACAAACAACAATATACCAGCAATCATTCCTGAGATACGGGTTTTACCACCAGCATTTATATTGACAACTGTGCGAATAGTTGCACCTGCTCCAGGAAGACCTCCAAACATAGCACCAATTGAGTTACCAATACCTTGCCCAACTAGCTCTTTA
>JALSIL010000078.1 GCA_026990095.1 Lysobacterales bacterium | reverse complement strand
ACACCATCATGGCTCGATAAACTACAAGACCCAAACAAGCAACAACAACTTGATTTGCGTTGGAAAGCCACTGGCGGCGAAGCCGACTTACGCTTCATCTACACTATTTTTTCTATTTACGACACCACCGTTAACCCAGCCCCGCAATTTCCAAACAAACATTGGAGTGCCAATCACCTGGTCTTTCCAATAGACAACAGCACTGAATTAAATCTGCAAGTGCCTTATGGAATTATCTCTCAAGTTACCGATGGTTCTTTAAAAATCAAGGCAAACCTTAGTTTTACTCACCAAGACAGAACAGTGGTGATCGATTCTTTAACACTTGAGCCAACCACACTATTCAACAGCAGTGATTTGGTTAATTTTGTTATTAAAGATAACAATGGCAATGAACTTTTTACAGCCAGCAGCATTCACATTGAATTGGACTTAGACAAAAAGCTTCTTAAAATGTCCAATATTGACTTGATTGCCACACAAAAGTTTGCTCAATTACTCAATCAACCTTTGCTTGCCAATCAAGTGGTTGGACAACTCCACACCTACAATCACTTGTCAATCCCGAAAAAAGCCATCACATCAAGCAAAAACATTGCAGCCGTTACTTGTGCAAGCAACCCCATTTGGCCACCAGCTGGAGAGGTTGATGTAACATTGCTTGATATTAATTTCATAGCTTATCTTGGCGATGTTGGACCTGACAAGATTGTCATTACACCAGCAGCGAGCTTGAAAAATATTGGCACAGCCGATGTGGCGTGGTTTCAAAAATTTACAGGAAACTCTCCCCCGTACAATACGGATCAACACCCTTATTTAAATTGGTCAATTTACCGAGAAGTTGATAATCGCTTTGAACAAATCGGTTTATCTGGAATAAAACACGCCTTCTTCACCATTAATACTAATTGTGCCTGTCCTGATGGTCATGTCTTGGGACTGGGATGTGAAGATGTCTATGGCACAGGCAATAATGACTCCGATTTCGATTTAGGACCACGGGCTGAACTCGATGCTTTTTCAGGGATTTGGGAAAATTGCGGTTCATTTTTCGACCCAATGCCCTGCACTGGCTCACAACAAAACAACTCAAATCAACCTGGACAAAATCGTTTAGTCGTCCGCAAAGATCAATTAACGGACGCCAATAATAACGCTTTATTCTTTCAAGCTTGGTACGTTATTCGAGATGACATTGATATATTTAACTCTATGGGTTACCGCACGATTGCACCTACACCAAATGGTGCGGGGTGGAATATTAATACTGGGAATACATTCACCAATGGTGCAGCACTCGATAATTATGTACCGCCAAATACAATAACTGCCATGCAAGCTTCTAAAACACTCAGTACAAGTGAAGGACACTTAACCGTCGCAGTCAAAGTCATCGATTTAGGTAGTGGTAATTATCGTTACAACTATGCCATTGAAAACTACGATTACGACCCAAGGTTTTCGCAATTTCGATTGGCTTTACCCAACTTGACTCCATTTAACAACCCTGTTTTTTCAGATGCAGATGATAATGCACTTAATGATTGGACTTTTAGCATAAGCAATGATGAATTGAAGATTACTGGCAGTGCAGCAAATGAACAGGATTGGGGCATGTTATTTAGCTTTTCCTTCACCGTAGCTGCCCCACCAACAACAGGCAATATAACGCTTGATGTGGTTAATTCAGCACTCAATACAGAATTAATAATAAAGACACTGGTGCCCAATGTTGTTGATTTTGATACGATTTTCAAGTCATCTTTTGAAAATTAATCTTTATTTATTCGATTGATTGAGCTCAACCCAAGGTTTTCTTTTGTTGTAAGATTCCAAGCGTTGAAAGTAGGAAGGCTTTATATCCTCATTCACTTTCTTCATTTCATCAATTAACCATTGCTGTAACTTAATGGCAGATTTAAAATCTGAAACGGATGCCAAAACTGCCGCTTTAGTGTCCCAAATATGCCATGGAACTATGTCATCTGCATCGTATATTGCCATTAGGTTTGAAATGGTTTTAAGAGCTTTTTCTGGGTTTCGGCACTGTTCTTGCTCTGCTGTAGCTAAAAACCACGCATGGTTATTATAAGCCAACTCAACCTCCTTTTGTTCTGCCTTTTCAAACCATTTATAAGCGGTTAAACAATTTTCTTCAAGACCAGCACGTCCGTAATAGTGGTATATCGCTATACGTTCTAAAACTGAGCCCATTCCCAAGTCCGCTGCTTTCATGTACCAACTCAAAGCTTCTTCATACTTCGACTCTCCCTCTAACTCTATTGCCAATTCCTCCATTGCATGGGCATAACCCATCTGTGCCGCTTTCTTAAGCCACTTTAAGCCTTTATCGTAATTGGATGCAAATTTCTCAGATCCATCAAAAAAAGTCATTGCGATAAAATAAGCCACTTCGGCATTGCCATTATCCACCTGCTTAATTAGAGACGGAGGTATACTAAAATCGTCTTTGGCATAAACACTAAAAGAAAGCATCGCCAGTAAAATAATGTTATTTGTTACGTAATTCCTTTTCAAAATAAAGACCTCTTTGTTTATAATTTTCAAACTCATCAAAGCTGGGAGCACCAGGTGATAACAATAGTGTATGATTTTTTGGTGAATTTTCAACTGCAAATTTAATGGCTTGACCTAATGTAGTAAAATAATGGAATAAAATTGGAGAATTTATTTGTTGCAAATATTCATGTATAATTTTACCACTCTGTCCTGTTAACAGTAATAAATCAGGCGCATTCTGGTTTAAATTTTGAGCAAAACCTGACCAGTCATTGCCCCGATCAAAGCCGCCTACAAATAATGTCGTTTTTGAACACTCTTGTGTTTGCAAAGCAGCCAATGTTGCAATTGGTGTAGTGGCTATGCTATCGTTAATGGCAAAATGCCGACCTATTTTACCCAAATATTGCAACCGATGTTGCAAGGGTTGAAAAGTTTTAATGGCGTCAATACAACGGTCAATATTTAGTTTCAACTCTTTACAAATTGTTAACACAGCTCCAATATTTTCTAAATTATGTTGACCAATTAATTGAATCTCACTTATTTTCAACACTTCTCTGTCTTGTAAAAACAAGGATTCGCCTTCGACATGAAAAGCATTTTCTGCATTAAAAAACACACAGTCCATGGAGTGTGTTCTCTTAACTAATTCTTTATTATTGGCATTAATTATTTTGATTGTTGCCCTATCCAACAGCTTAACTTTATCACTAAAATAATTTTCAACTCCTTCATGCCAATCCACATGCTCGGGATATAAATTATTAATTAACGCAATATCTGCCTGAATTTCTCCATCATAAATTTGAAAACTAGATGCTTCTAATACAATATAGTCGCAATCGGATGAAGCCGCAATCAAGGGTGTGCCAATATTACCCATCAAATTGACATTATAATCCAAAGCTTCTAAAACATGCCTCAACACACTCACGCTTGTGCTTTTGCCTTTTGTGCCTGTTATGGCAATAACTGATGTGTTTTTTTCATTGGCAAACCATAATGCCGTTGCTGAGGTAAATTGTGCCTTGGAATTTTTCACTAAATCAGAATAAGGGCTAATGCCAGGTGACTTAACAATAATATCAAATTGATTAAGTAATGCCACATCAATTTCTTTTGTTTCACAGGAGTAACCTTTATCTTCTTCACCGGTTGAGCATAAAACGGTAAACCCCACCTGGTTTTTATGCAAATATTCGGCAACTGCTCTGCCCTCAACGCCAAAACCCCAAATCGCAACTTGTTTATTTCGTAATTGACTCAGGGCTAAATAGTGTTTTTGTTTAAAGTAAACCACTAACTCATCGTTATTCCAGTCTTGCTTGTTTTTAATCCAATCAAATGCTTGTCTGCTTTCGTGTATTTCACCTACGCATTCAAATGGTTTAGTGCCTTCATAACCCAGCAATTCTGCAAATCCATGCTTTTGACTTTCATCATCCAACAAGTTGTGACCAAATATTTTTAACAGTTCAGATTTTTCTATAAATGGAGCCAGTCCCAAAAAGACAAATCGGCATTTGGGGCAATCACAGCACCACAAGGAATTGTTATTGTGCGAACCATCAAGATGAAAATTACGGTTGCAACTGGTAAATACAGGAAAATACTGCGGATACTGAGCAAACTTTTGCAAAATTTCCAATTCTGAAAACTGCCTTTGTTGTGAGTAGTAATGCACATCTTGAGTAATCTCCTTAAAAATAATAGCACAAAAATCCTGTTCAAACTCATAACTTTTAGAATATTGGTGGTTAACCTTATCCCCATCGGCATTAATGGTGTTCTCTGAATCGGCTGATTTTTCATTGGAAAAAACTACCTCTGAACAATCAAACAACAAAGCCGTCAAAACACCAATAGCAGAATTGATAGCAGTAATTGGTACGTGTCCATTTATGGCTCCAGACTTATTAAAAGCAATCAATTTATCATCTATTTTTCGTTTGACTTGAATTAACGGTAAACCGATAAATTCAGCCACACTTTTTATCAGGCTTGAATTTCCAACCATAAATAATTTAATCTCACTGCCCTGTTGTTTAAGCTCCTCAATCGTAACTAATGAATCTTTACCACCGCCTAGGGCAACAAGTGGTTTTAAAGGAGGCATTACCCTTTCGAAATCAGGGTGTAAGGTAGAGAAAGAAATCCAATTCGAAACGGAACTGACCCCTTTTAAACTATTAAAACCATTCACATAAACCAACTCAGCCAAACCATGAAACCACGTTTTCTTAATAAAACTCAACATCAGCTCTGAGGGCTGTTTACATTTGAATATTATTTCTTTTGCAAGACCTGACTTATAATAACTAACGCCACACATCCAATGCACTAAATCACAAGCTGCGTTGATTTGCTTTTGATTAACATGTGTCATTGAAAATTGCGGAAAACTAAGAACTTCAGTCACTTTACCAATGCTTTCAATCTCATAATTTAAGTACAGTTCATGTTTTGAAATGTCTAAATTCCAATCAAGAAAAGAAAAGGTCTGGTGAAGTAATGCCGTCATGAGTTGAGAGTTTTTGATAAAGAATTGAGATTCTATCTTATATACATT
>JALSIL010000077.1 GCA_026990095.1 Lysobacterales bacterium | reverse complement strand
TAAATTAATAAAAGGTTTTGAGTCTTTTACCTGAATCCCACATACCTCTGTTTTATTGACTAAGGCGTTTCGGTTAATGCGAACAACACGTTCACCAAAAAGTGACTCCAAGGACACTAATGAATGCTCAATAACAACCATGCCAAGACTGCAATACATATAAGTGGTTTTATCTTCTGAAATAAAACAATAAATATCATCAATGCTTAAGCTCACTAAATCCTTGCCATAACTAAAGGAAATTGAAGGAGTGTTATCGGTTGGAATGATTTTGTCCAAGGCTTGTTTTAATCGTTCTTGTGAAACGGGTTTAAGTAAATAGTCACTTGCGGATAAATCGAAGGCTTTTATGGCAAAATCATCGTATGCTGTGCAAAAAATTAGAGCAGACTCGGGTGATAATTGTTTGATTTTTGGAGCGGCTTCAATGCCCGTAAGAACTGGCATTTCTATATCAAGAAAGATAACATGTGGGTGATTTTGTCTGGCAGCTTCAATGGCTTTGACACCACTTGAAGCCGTAATTATATTCGAATACCCCAAGTGTTCTAACATCTTTTGCAAGCGAAGCCGTGCAAGAGGTTCATCATCGACAATTAAAAACTTCATAAGGGCAACTGAATTGTTGCCACAAATTCACCCTTGTGGCCTTTGGTTGTTAACATGGCTTTTGCGGAATATTGCAGCTTAAGGCGTTCCCTAATATTAACAAGAGCCATGCCATTTGAGTTTGAATTGGTTCGTGTGATGTAAGGATTGGTAACAGTTATTTTTAACATAGATTTATCTGAATGTATCTTTATTGTAATTAACCCGCCTTCTTCTAAAGGTTGGATGCCGTGAATAATAGCATTTTCGACTAAGGGTTGAATAGATAAGGTTGGAATCATTTGGTTTTCACAGGATTTTTCGCAAAAAATGTCAAAATCAAGGCGTTCATCCAGACGCAATTTCTCAATAGCTAAATATTGTTCAATCCATTTGAGCTCTTGTGCTACTGAAATGGTCTGATCTTTGTAAGTAAAAGTTCGACGCATGAGACTTGAGAAGTCAGTGACGGCTTTTTCTGCCCGCTGCGCATCAATGGAAATAAGAGAAGCAATAGAATTAAGGCTATTAAACAAGAAATGCGGTTTTATTCTGGCTTGAAGAGCGCCGATTCGTGCCTCTGAAAGCGATTGAATTTGTTGGTTGTATTGATCTTGGATATAAAAGTAGCGAATTAACGCCAAACAAATGATAATCGAAGCGATAGTTAGTTTAAAGTTTATAAAGTTAACTGCGTTTTGGTCATCAAATAAGTTAAAAGTGAGTTGTAAATCTAAATAGCCAATGAGTTGAGCCAAAACAGTGGTAATAAATATAATCACAAGGGTTAAGATTAATACCCCTGCGGCAACACCTAATTTATTAAAAAATGAACGTAATTTACACAAAAGAATCAAGATTGTAATGCCAACAAGTTGGGTCAATAAAGTTAATACGGATAGTTTTCGCAGGTATTCAAAATCAAATGACAAAAAGCCAAAAGAATAAATAAAAACAGCAATTTGTAGCACCACAATAGACGTAAAAATTCGTAAATTGTTACAAAAGTCAGTAAGCCATGGCGATTGGGTGAAATTGGTTTTTTGCATTAAACTTGGTGTTTTTTAGTAAATTTAGTAAAAATACGGCTATTTATTTTTAAATTCGTTTACGACAATAGTCGTTGTTGCTAGAATTATACAATGATTAAGTTCTATTTAAAAATATTTGCCATGCTTCTGATGTTTCTTGCCGTAAATTCTTACGCCCAAGATATTGGAAGTTGCGATGGTTTTGCCTCAGATGATTCGGAGAAGTTGCCGATGAGTTCAGAAAAAACGACAACCGATAACGCTATCAAAAAAAATTCAAACAACAAAGCCACAAAAAGCAAATCCAGTTATTTAAGTTTGTTTAAATTGTTGATTCCACACAGTGCGACAGATTAATTAATCCCAAATCCCTTAGTAATTTCTGAATAGTTTTATGTTAAAAACATTCCAGCAACAATTATATAAGGACATTCCTTTAACTCGGGATATGTCGATGAAGATTGTTGATTTTAATAACGATCAATTAATCGTACAGGCACCTTTGACGCCAAATATTAACGACAAGGGCAGTGTTTTTGGTGGCAGTAGTTCCGCTTTAATGATAATTTCTGCATGGTCGCTCATTAAACTGACCTGCAATAGAAACGCTATTGAAGCTGACATTGTTATCCATAAAAATGAAACGCACTGGAATAAGGCAATGCACCAAGATTTAACCATTGTTGCCGTATTTAATGAAGTTTATGATTTTTCTTACATAAAAGAGAAAATAAATAAAGGGAAACACCACCGTATTGGTTGTGAAATTAAGCTAGTTAATGCAGAAAACGTGGTATTTAGTACAATGAAAGCAAAATATGTCATAATTCCTCAAAAAAAGGTATAACCATGAAAAAAATATTCTTCCTCTCTATAGTGCTGGTTTTTTCGTTAAGTTCATGTGGCAGCAGTAAATCAACAAAAAAACGCAGTTTAGACGACACCTTGTATAAGTATGCAGCATCCATTAGGTGGGCAAATTATGATGCGGCCTTGCGTTTTTTAGACCCCAAAAACAAAGCCATTGTGCCAACGCGATTTGAGCTTGAAAAGCTAAAGCAGTTTAAGGTCAGCCGTTATTCAGCCTCGCCTATTACACCTGGTTCATCAGAAAATGAAATCCTGCAAGATGTCGAAATTCAACTCTATAACATACACACTAATCGAACCAAAACGATTTATGACCACCAAGCGTGGCAATACAACGAGGAGTTAAAGCGTTGGCTGTTGACTTCTGGATTACCCAAGTTATAGATAAGGTATGGAAAAAATAATTATTGAGCAGATTGCTGTTGATGCTATTATCGGCGTTTATGCACAAGAAAGAATTAACAAGCAACCGCTATTAATTGATTTAGAATTGCAGTACGATGCATCTCAGGCGTGTGAATCTGACAACATTGACCATGCATTAGACTACCATAAGATATGTTTAGATACTTATGAGTTTGTTAAAGAATCGAGGTTTCATTTGTTAGAAGCCTTAGCTCAAGCCATTGCTAAGCGCGTGTTGTTAAATGCAAATGTGTTTTCCATTCGTGTTAATATCTCAAAACCAGAAGCTTTAGAACAAGCCCATACGGTGCGATTTGAATTGATTCAATTCCAATAGAGTTGTTAATTCGCCCTTGGTAAGTGCAGCCTAAACACATGAAAAGGCTCTTTTCTTAAATATTCTAACTTGGCATTATTGGATTTACACATTTCTCGGCAAATAAACAAACCCAACCCTGTTCCCTGAGTATGCGTGGTGAAAAATGGGGAGAATAAACTCTCTTCAACAATGGCATCAAATGCATCACCTCGGTTTAGAAAGTCGACAAGGATGTAATGCTCCTCTTGTGAGACTTTAATTACGACAATGTTTTCATCACCGTGTTTAAGGGCATTTTCTGTTAGATTCCAAAGCAATTGCGAAAGGTGCGACTTGTCAAATTTAATCCACGCTTTTTGCACCTTGAAATCCAGCATTAGTTGATTCTTTTCTATGCCGTTTTGTTGAATGTAATGTTGCTTAAAAGCTGTTATTTTATGGCAAATATCAATGGTTTTTTTATCAGCAACATGGTTTTTTGACATCATCAAAATGTCTTCGATAATGCGGTTAGAACGTTTAACTTGGTGAATAATTATGTCAGTGAGTTCTTTATCTTCATTGGTGATTTTATCCGACTCTTTAAGCAATTCTGAGGCCGAATAGATGGCTGCTAAGGGGTTTCTTATTTCATGGGCTATGGTGGCTGAAAGTTGCCCAAGGTTGGCGAGTTCAATTTGTTGTGATTTTTTATTGAGTTGGGACTGCTGGTCTATAATCAAAAGACGTGTGTGTGACTGCTCTTGGAGAGCAACCAGTTTGACCAACAAATCATCGCCAAATAAGCTGATTTTAAACTCATTTCTACCTTTAGAATTAGCAACAATGGACTTGATTAAGGGCATAGGTAGTTTTTTGTCCGTTTGTGAGCGAATAATTTCTTGGGCAATTTTATTAATGTGTGCAATATTATATTCACGATCAAACACAACCACCCCTGAATTCATTTGATCAATGATTAATTCATTAATTTTAGAAAGATTGGTTATCTTCTTTTTTTGCCTTTGAGTCAATAATAAAGATAAATTGTAAGCTTGTGATTGACGAATGCCAACGAACGCAATGCCAAAATATATTAAGGCATAGAAAAAGATGGTGGATAAATGAATGTGATCGAAATCCAACTCTAAAAAGTAAGGCAAAGCCAGTAATAAAGCTGTTGCCAATAATGGCATGACAAAGATGGAAAAGGATTTGTGGTTGAGGATTGAAAAAGAGCCAATTGTTATAGCGGGAAGTAAAACCCAACCGTTTTCCAAGCCATTGAACAAAAGGGTTAAGGATAAAATAAACGGTAAATCTAATACTAAAGCAAATAGAGCGATAAAGAGGGAGTGTTTTTTTGTAAAAAGCGAAGCCACCCAAATAAGAATGGACAAACTTAAATACAGGGCAGCAATCAATTGAGCAACATCAGAGGTATAAGAAACCCCAACAACTCCCCTAACTTTTTTAAAAATAATAGAAAAGAAAAAGAAGCTCAGCAGAACTCTAAATAAATTTAAGTAACGAACACTTGTTTGTTCGTTACTTGTTAAGTTTTCTGATTTACTTGCCATCTTTTGGGTAAGTTAAATCTTCTTGGCTAAAGGATTTTGACCACAGTTTTTTGCCATCAACATCGTAAGATTCAATGGTTAAAACACGTTCTTCGTTTTTACCAGTAAAATTTAATTTACAAAAATTCTTCACGCCAACAAGAGTATCCGAAATAAGAGTCGGTTTCTTGCGTTCATCATCCAACCATTTTTCATGAGTTCCAGCCGTAAATGGAGAGCAAGTCAGTTCATACAAAGGGTAGGTGTTTTTTCTGGGTATTTTCAACATTTCCGTGTGGTGTTTGTCACCACTTAAGAAAACAACCCCCTCGATTTTAGCATCATCCAACCAC
>JALSIL010000076.1 GCA_026990095.1 Lysobacterales bacterium | reverse complement strand
TATCTGGGTCCATTTAAACTGGCTTTTGGTGTTATATTTACAACTGCTTATGACATTTATGAAATGTTATTTCCTCCCTTTCTAGCAAAAATTACTTTTGCAATACACGCTCTATTTGTACTAGCAATAATTATCTTGGCACTTTACTCATTAAAAAATCAAGATATTAAAACGAAAAAACTTTTCTTTCAATTTTTTGGATTTTGGGTTTTTACTCTCGTTCTTATTTCTTTAATCCGTCTGAACACTCCATGGTATATGACTTACTCAATTTCTTTGAGTTTTAGCTTATTGTTTGCTCTGTGCTTATGGATGGTTTATAAGACGTATTCATTTAAATCAATGCCTTCTACTGTTTATTTACTTACATTGTTAGTTTTTATGGCTTTGTTTTTACTCCTAGGAATCAAATTAAATACTAATAAACTGTATGTTCATGGAGAAGCATGGAATAACATCAAAACTCTTTCAACTAAACAGTTTAATGTTACGGGTTTTGAAATACCCGCCTATCAATCTCACGCACATTCAAAATATCTTTGCCAACATAAATTAAATTCTTTGCACGGTCCATATGCAACATTAATACATTCTCATAGCGGCATTGAATTATTGTCAACTTGTCCAAACAATCGCATCTGGTATGGCAATGCCGATAACGCTAATAAAATATTTGCCATTCCAGGAATTTTTGCCAAATACATCAAACAAAAAGCAATTAAGAAAATTGGCGACGCCTATTTTTATCCAGTCAAATCGATTTCCAATCAACAATTAATTACTGAAGAGGATTTCAAGAGTGAATATAAAAGAAAATACATTAAACAACCAGAATGGCTAAATAAAGACATTTCAGTTGTCTTAGATAAAGGCAAAAATTTAGTTATAACTAAATTGTTTGGGAGTTTTTCCACTATTTCAATTAAAGAAGTAAGGTTAAATGGTAAGATAATTAACCCAGTTGAAAAAACAAACTATGCAACATTCTATGCATGTAATTCTTGCGATGGTAAAAAATCAAATTGGGAAATTGTATTTTCAGAATCAGACAGTGGCTCAACAAATATTGTTAGTTTTTAATCTAACTGAAACCTTAAGTCTCTACCAAAATTAAAATAGTTGATGTACCTATGATAGAAAGTTGTTTATTTTGCTCAATGTGAGTTGAAAGAGTCACCTTTTTTCCAATAATGGATATTACTTTTACTGTTATGATTAACTCTATATCTGGGTATATGGGTTTAATGAACTTTAGTTCTTGTGAGAGGAATATACTACCGTTTCCTGGAAAATCCATGCCAAGTATTTTTGATATAAAACTTGCTAATAACATGCCATGAGCGATAGTTGAATTAAATCCATGATTTTTAGCATAAATTGCATCAAGGTGTATCGGATTGTAGTCATGAGAAACCTGTGCGAATAACTCAATGTCTTTTTGAGTAATCACGCGTGTTTCGCTGTATTTATCTCCATTATTTATTTTAAATCTTTGACCGTGCAAAATTTTTGGAAGCGTTTGTTTTAAGTATTTATCAAAACTCTCTTTAGTCAGTGCTAAACGATAGACATTCCTTATTTTTGACTTGATTAAAATATGCTGTTTAAATAAACCTTCAACCTCAAAACCCATTTTTAGGTATAAGCTTAATAAGTTGGTTTTACAATCGCAAATTTCCACAGATAGTTTTTTTAAGCACAGTTCATTAAAACACATGCCGATAAAATCAAACAAATGCATTTCATTATACTTATAATTCTCTAAAAGCTCGTAGGCACTAATAAAATTATTTTCCTCAGACTCAATTCGAATTATAAACAAGTTTGTTGTTTTATCCTTGTGCATACTCTGGAAAAAACGATAATGCTTGAATGAGGCTTGCTGTAACTGTAATAGTGTCGGCAACATTCCACAACGCTTATTTATTCTTTTATTATCCAATAAATCAAGTAATTGGTTTTTTGTAAAATTAATTATTTCAGAAATCATAATACTAACTATAAACTGAATTTTATGACAAATACAGTTTATTTAAATTTACACTTTATATTTCTTTAATTTTAGTGTTAGAGCTATTAGTATATAATTTTTGTTTTAACATCATTTTATGAAATTTAATTCTGAATTATCAAAAATCATTACCCCTGTTGTGGTGGATAACAGCCATTATTTTGTGAACGCCTTATTCCAAAAAAAGTTTGGTTCACCACCTCCCAAAGGTGGAAATCATTTGATTGGGTTTTATAAAAATGAACAAGGGCATTATCTTCCAGTTACTTATATTTGTTTAACACCTTATAAGGGAGCAATGTTAGTGGGTGGTGCTATGACTGATGGAACTGTCATAAAGCAAATGACAGAAGAACAGAAAACTATAATTTCGGAGACAGGAGGTATTTACCTTAACCTGCTTAAATATGCTTTTAAACATTTCTCGAACCAGTGCGATGCTTTTTTTGGGTACGTTAATGATAAACGAGCCTTAGAAGTGGATTTAGCTGCTGGATTTAAAGAAACAAACTATCAATATTTAGTTGTAAATTTTCACAAATCCATTTCACCTTGGAAAAAGAGAAGGCTATTTAAAATTATTAATAAACTTGGACCTTTTTGAAAACACATTAACTTTGTAAAATAGTTCTTAATTCATTAATGTTTTTCCAATCTGCACCACAAACATAACGTGGGATTTTCCAACGATGCGTATCTTGGTAGGTGTGTTGGGGAACACAGGTGAAAGCTCCAGCAATTCCATTTTCATGATTTTGCAGGAAGTTTTCAGTTAGGAAATCATTGATATCACCATAGGGATAGGCGAAAAGAGAGACTGATTTATTTTTAATTTTTGAATTGATATACTTTGATGCCTCAACTATTTGTTGCTTTGCCTCTTCTTGAGTATCAATCACACTAAAATCTCCCTTTATATTATCTTTTTGATAAACGTGTTCAATGGTTTCGTGTACATGATCCCATGAATGGTTCTCAATAGACATAATTGAAGAGTTTTCTGCTTCTTGCCACCATGCGTCTCCCCAAATTTTATGACCTGCAAGACAAGTCTTTTCAAGTGTTGCTCGAACCTCAGGGGATGCTATAACAAAAGAAGTTGCGTGAATGTATCGTCTGGTAGCGGTTTGGAATTCTTTCATTAATGTATAGGCTGATTTTTGAAATCCCTGATAAGGGTGTTGCCAATCCCAAAAATCCAGTTCTGTTCCATCATCAAAGGTTAAAACCAAGTAGTTTTTAGATTTGTCGAGATTAATCTCTTGTTTAAGCCACTGGACTAAAATGTGGCTTGAAATGATAGTCATATCAAGTTCATCAAACAGCCTTAAATCTTGTTTTAGAGCAACCAAGTCATTGGTTTGGTATTCATTGCCAGTAATATTGTTGGCATGATAGGTTAGAACTGGAATTTTCATGGAATAGATTTTATCATTTTTAAGATAAAAGTAACTAGAGAACACTATAATCTATTAATTTATTTCAAAATCACCTTATCAATTGCTGATAAGTTTTGTGCGTTTTGTATCAAATCAAAGCTTGGGCGAATTTTATATTTATCACCCAACTTGAGGTTGGAGACCACGCCTTGTTGTTCGTGGTGAATGTAAATTCTGGCTTTGCCGCGTCCGTGGGTTTGCAATAGGGTTTTGAGTTGATCTGAGAATTGTTGGTAATCAACAGTGGATGTCAGAAAACCGATTTTAGTGCAATAAGTTGCTATGGCTTCATTGAGGGTTAAGATAGTTTTGGCTCGGATGATGAAATTACCTGAAAAATTATCCACTCCTGCCTCACCCTCTATAACAACAACCTCGTCTTTAAGCATTTTTTCTTGGTTATCAAAATAGGTGTCTTTGAAAAATGTCGCTTCTATTTGGGTATTTTCATCCGAAATTACTACAGTTGCCGAATTTTCATTACGTACGCGTACCGAAGTAATCAAACCGCCAACAACCACAGCCGTGCCATTAAAATAGCGTTTTTTTATGTAGTCATTTTTATCATCGTCTTTTGTGGCTGCTTTTCGAGGTTCTTGCTCGGGTTGCATTGCCATCACTTTTGTTACACTATGACTACAGCAAGAATCAAGCCATTGGGAAACCGTGCGTATTGGGTGACCAGTAATAAAATGACCTAAATAATCGCGTTCGTAAAACAATCGCCTGTTGTCGTCAAATGCGTTAACATCTGGAAGAGGTATCGGCATTTCATTAACGCCACTTGATTGTGCCATCATCGCCCCAAATAAATCCACTTGTCCTGATTCTTGGTCGCGATTTTTTTGTTGTGCGGCTTTGATGACACTTTCCATGCCTGTTATGAGTGCATTGCGATTAGAGTGCAGTCCATCAAAGGCTCCTGTAAGAATTAATGCCTCTAATGTGCGTTTATTGACTTTGTGTAAGTCTACACGAACGCAAAAATCGTAAAAAGAGGTAAACATACCATTGTCGTTACGCTCCTGCATAACATTTTCAATTGCTCCTTGCCCCACTCCTTTTATCGCACCCAAGCCATAAACAATGGATAATCCAACACCTGCTTTAAAATTGTAATCCGATTCGTTGATATTGGGCACTTCCACGGTGATATTCATGGATTTAACATCTCCAATCAGGTGCACCACCTTCTCGGTGTTATCCATATCCGCAGAAAGCACGGATGCCATAAACTCAACTGGATAATGAGCCTTAAGCCAAGCGGTTTGGTAGGCAATTAAGGCATAAGCAGCTGAATGCGATTTATTAAATCCATAGCCTGCAAATTTAACAATCAGTGAAAAGATGCGTGCAGCAACCTCTTTATCAATCCCCCTTTTTACAGCACCATCGACAAACTTTTCGGTTTGTTGAACCATAACGGATTCAATCTTTTTACCCATGGCTTTACGTAAAATATCGGCCTCGCCCAATGAATAACCCGATAAAACTTGGGCAATTTTCATCACCTGTTCTTGGTACAAGATTACGCCGTAAGTGGGTTTAAGCAACTCCTCAAGTTCGGGATGCAAATAATCAGGTTCAATATCTCCGTGCTTACAGGCGACATAAGTATCAACCATACCCGCTCCCATTGGACCGGGTCGATAGAGTGCCACA
>JALSIL010000075.1 GCA_026990095.1 Lysobacterales bacterium | reverse complement strand
TTATTAGGCTTAGGTTATCATCTAACAATTTTACGAGTGGGTTTATGTCTCATATTACTGAGCTAAAAGGGTGTCAACACCAAGTTAAAATGTCCGCTTTTCTGCAAAGTTAAAGTGTCCGCTTTTAATATATTAATTTTGCAATAAACTTGGCTCTTAATACTCGATATTTCAAATAAACGTCCGTAGGATTCAAGGCATGGATGCCGCAGAATGATTTTAGACTTAACTGGTCAAGATACATGGACGTATGGCTACCTAGACGAAGGGTTACAGCTCTCTCTCCTTTGATTTGACTAATGCGTTTATCTTTAATTAATTTTATAACCTCTAGGCGATCTAACTCTTGATGACTCACTTTTAATACCTCTTTGACCAGGCCGCTCTCTTTAAATTATAGAAAGCGGACATTATCACGTTGGGCTTACAATTTTTTGATTTGACCTACTTTGATTGTCCTTTGACTTAAAAAAGCTTGCTGGTAATTTGTTGAGTAAATTCAATAAAGATTTTTTAAGGCATAAAAAAAGCCTGTAAGACTCGCGTCTCATAGGCTTTTTTTAAAGTTTAGTCATTCCCTTGAAAAAGGGAATCCAGTAGCTCAATGATTGAAAATAGAACAATACTACAAAGATTGAGTTCTAAAATACTGGATCCCCGCCTTCGCGAGGATGACAATAGAGTTAATTAATCTTCTTTCTTTGCTGGTTTATCAAGCAAAGCTTTGATTGATAACCTTACGCGGTTTTGCTTGTCAATTTCCAATACCTTTACTTTAACCATTTCACCTTCTTTTAACACGTCAGTTACGTTAGCAACGCGATCGTGTGAGATTTGTGAAATATGAACCATGCCGTCTTTGCCAGGTAGTAAGTTAACAAAGGCTCCAAAGTCCATTATCTTAACAATCTTACCTTCGTAAACAGCACCAACCTCTACATCAGCAGTGATTTCTTCAATGCGTTTAACTGCATTGCGTGCATCATCGCCATTAACAGCAGCGATAGTGACGACACCATCGTCATTGATTTCGATAACAGTGTTGGTTTCTTCAGTTAAGGCTCGTATTGTTGCGCCACCTTTACCGATAACATCACGGATTTTGTCAGGATGTACGGTAATGGTGATGAGCTTAGGAGCATAATCAGACATTTCTTCGCGGGTTGCGTCTAAGACTTTATTCATTTCGCCCAAAATGTAATCACGTCCGCCTTTGGCTTGTGATAAGGCTTTTTGCATGATTTCTTCAGTGATGCCTTCAATTTTAATGTCCATTTGCAGTGCAGTGATGCCATCAGCAGTACCGGCTACTTTAAAGTCCATGTCGCCTAAGTGATCTTCGTCGCCCAAAATATCAGATAAAACAGCAAAATCATCGCCTTCTTTGATTAAGCCCATAGCAATACCAGCAACAGGTGCTTTTAAAGGAACGCCAGCATCCATCATGGATAATGATGAACCACAAACCGATGCCATTGAGCTTGAGCCATTGGATTCGGTGATTTCTGAAACAACACGAACAACATAAGGAAATTCTTCGTCCGTGGGCATAACAGCCATCAAACCACGTTTGGCTAGTTTCCCATGCCCAATTTCGCGGCGTTTAGGACCACTCATAAAGCCAGTTTCGCCAACACAGTAGGGAGGGAAGTTATAATGCAACATAAACTTATCTTTGTCTTCGCCTTCAAGGGAATCAATTAATTGTGCATCACGTCCAGTGCCTAATGTTGTCACAACTAAGGCTTGGGTTTCACCTCGTGTGAATAAAGCCGAGCCATGTGTGCGTGGTAAAACGCCTGTGCGTACAGTAATATTTCGAACATCCGCAGGGCCGCGACCATCTATACGAGGTTTACCTGAAATAACTTTTTTGCGAACGTGTGCTTTTTCTATTAAAGAAATAATTTCTTTGACTTCATCTGCACTTGGAGAATCCTCTTCATCAGTAACCAAAGTCTCAACGGCGTTTGTGCGCATAGTATTTAACGCATCGTAACGCACTGCTTTGTCGCGGGTGTTATAGGCAGCTACCAAACGAGCTGCGATAACTTCTTTAACTTTATTAACCAGTTCTTGGTCAAGTTTTGGTGCATCCCATTGCCATTGTGTTACACCCAAATCTGCAACCATTTCATTGATAGCGTTAATGACCACTTGTTGTTCTTTATGACCAAAGCTTACTGCACCTAGCATCACTTCTTCAGAAAGTAAATCTGCTTCTGATTCAACCATCAATACGGCTGACTCTGTACCTGCAACCACTAATTCAAGCTGCGAGTCTTCTAATTGTTCGTTAGTTGGGTTTAAGAGGTATTCGCCATCTTTATAACCCACCTTTGCCGCCGCAATTGGGCCGTGAAAAGGAGCTCCCGATAAACACATGGCAGCAGAGGCTCCAATTAATGCGGGAATATCTGCATCGATGTCTTCTGAGTATGACATAACCGTTGCAACCACTTGTATTTCATTTTTAAAACCTTTAGGAAATAAAGGCCTAATGGGTCTGTCGATTAAACGACAGATTAGAATTTCTTTTTCGGTAGGACGCCCTTCGCGTTTGAAGAATCCTCCAGGTATTTTACCAGCCGAATAAGCTTTTTCTTGGTAATTAACCGTTAATGGAAAAAATCCTTGTCCTGGATTTGCTTCCTTTTTAGCGACAACTGCCACCATGACAACTGTATCTCCCATTGTTACCATAACTGTTGCGCTTGCTTGACGTGCAATTTCACCAGTCTCCAATTTTACAGTATGATTACCATACTGAAACTCTTTTATATATTTAGCCACTGCTATTTTCACCTATTATTAATTTTCATTTCCGATATAAAAAAAGGTACACAATGTACCTTTTTTAAAACTTTTAAGAGTTTATCTACGCAATCCTAAGCGTTTGATTAATACTTGATAACCTTCAGCATCTTTTCCTTTTAAGTATTTTTGCAACTTGCGGCGTTGGTTAACCAACTTGATAAGACCTCTACGTGAGTGTAGGTCTTTTTTGTGCGATTTAAAATGCTCAGTAAGGTATGTGATACGTGCTGTTAATAAAGCGATTTGAACATTGGCAGAACCTGTGTCGTTGTCGCTTGTTTTGTAATCATTGATAATTTCTTGTCTTTGTTCTACAGTCAACATAATGACTTCTCCTAATTTTTGGCACTAATGCCTGTTTTATATGACCAATCGAGCGTTGAACATTCGCACCGACGAGATAAACTTACAGGTTTGACCTACAAGCGCGCGTATTTTAAGTGATTCCCCCCTAGTTTAGCAATGAAATACTTGAATTTATTACACTTATTCGATATTGTTCTCACCCGTATTCCAATATTTATTTATGACAACACTAGAGACACTCAAAAATCAGGCTCAAATTGCCATGAAAAAAGCCTACGCACCTTATTCAAAATTTTACGTTGGTGCGGCATTAATTGATGAAAACAATAGCATTCATTTGGGTTGTAATGTGGAAAATTCGGCTTATCCCGAAGGGCTTTGTGCTGAAGCGGCAGCGATTGCAAACATGGTTTTGTCGGGCGGAAAATCCATTAAAAAAATCTTAATTGTATCCTCTGGCAAACTCATGGTTACCCCTTGTGGAGGCTGTCGTCAAAAGATAAAGGAATTTAGCGATAAAAACACCCAAATACTTATCTTACACGATAATGAAGTCACACAATTTAACATGAATGATTTATTGCCTCACTCCTTTGATAAAACACACTTGCTAAAATGAAAAACATACCTTTGATTCCAACATTAATGGTGTTGTTTTTTGTCATTCTTATGGTTAATATGGGTTTTTGGCAAATCAGACGAGCCGCGCAAAAAGAACAGTTAATTGAATTACTTGCCGATGAAAATGTCACTAAAATAACGCAAAAAAGCCAAATTCAAGACCTGCCTAAATACGCTAATGTGAAACTAACGGGGCACTTTGTTGACTCGCCTCAGTTATTGTTGGATAACCAAGTCGATGAAGGACAACAAGGTTACCACGCCTTTACGCCTTTTGTTGTTGATGATTTAAACCTTATCATCATGGTTAACCGAGGTTGGTTGGTTAAAAATAAATTTTCCGATGAACAATTAGGTATTGAAAGCAATCAAATAACCTTAATGGGTAAACTCAATACACCACCCAAAGTCGGTATTCAGTTAGGTGAAATTGAATTAATTCAAGAACGCGCCATTCAAGTCATCACCTATTACGAAGAAGATAAGGTCAAAAACTTGGTGCAAGAACGACTCTGTAAAAGCTTGGATTGTGTGGTGAGTTCTAAAATCTTGATGATGGCTAAATCCCAGCCACAAGGTTTTAAACGCGACTGGAAACCCATTGTCATGCAACCCTCAAAACACATAGCCTATGCGGTGCAATGGTTTGCCATGACCTTAGTTTTGATTGTGATTTTTGTTTATTGGTTACGTAAGCAATAAAGTTGACCAATCCACTACTTAATTTTAATCTCCATTATAGTCCTGCATCGACAATATCACTTTATTTAACTCTGCTATGGTTGTAAAGAATACTCGATGCTCAATGCTACCATCATTTCTTAACTGGGAAAAATGTGAAAGTGAATAAAATGGCGGGTATAGTTCATTATTGCCTGATGTTCTATTCGCTAAAAATTGTTTCCATGTATCGTAGTCTGCAGTAGAAAACGAACCAACACATGAGGCTTGTCCACATTGCAATTCATTAATAATTAATTCGCCGTTTAATTCATTAGAAGCTTGAAGAAATGAATCTAGAAAGTCAGATCTATTCTCATAAGCATCGGGAAATATGTTTGATACATTTTCCAATTCTTTGAGTGTTTTAAAATAATAGTTGTCATCATTAATCCTATTAACAAGGGAATAAGCTACTCCTTTACCACCATTTAAGAGTCTTGACTCAACTTCTTGTAAGTTCTCAAGTATTTGGCTGTTTTCTGGCTCTACTGAATTAATGTCATTTTCGGTATTCTTTTTAACAACACTCTTTGACCTGTTTTTTTTAGATACTGGTTTATGTTTTAAACTTTTAACCAAAAAATCCTTCTTTTCAATCTTGTTTTCATCAACATCTTTTTTACTGTCTTGATTAGTATGAGGTTCAGATACTTCTTCATTGCTATTAAAATAAG
>JALSIL010000074.1 GCA_026990095.1 Lysobacterales bacterium | reverse complement strand
AACTCTTGTGTGGCTCAAGAAACCATTTGCGTTCTTTTGCACCCGCTTACGAACAACTAACAGGCAATACTTACCAAGTTCAAATACCTGAGTTAGCCACTCAAGTAGCAGAAATACTTTCTTCTGCCAATGAACAGTGTGGTAGGTAACAAGCAATATAAATCTAAATAACACTAGGCTATAATACGCCTAGTGTTATTAAATTTGGAGAAGAATATGACATTTAAAAGCACACTTATAATCGGGCTTCTGAGCCTATCAGTATTATCAATTGCACAAGAACCCATTCAACCGATAAAACCGGCTTCAAATATCAATTTAGCCATGATGGAACTGGGTAAAAAATTGTATTTTGACCCGCGTTTATCAAAATCAGGCTTTATTTCATGCAATTCCTGCCACAATCTCAGCATGGGTGGTACCGATAATTTACCCACTTCTATCGGACACAAGTGGAACCAAGGACCGATTAATGCTCCGACTGTATTAAATTCGAGCTTCAATATCGCTCAATTTTGGGATGGTCGAGCCAAAGATTTAAAAGAGCAAGCAGGTGGTCCTATTGCTAATCCAGGCGAAATGGCATCCACTCATGCATTGGCAACCAGTGTAATCAAATCTATTCCTGGTTATGTGCAGGAGTTTGAACTGGTCTTTGGTAAAGATAAGATAAATGCCGATAGCATGACTTCCGCCATTGCCGAGTTTGAGAAAACATTAGTGACGCCACACTCACCTTTTGATCAATGGCTACTGGGTGATAAAGAGGCGATTTCAGCAAAAGAATTGGCGGGATATGAATTGTTTAAAAACAGTGGCTGTGTTGGCTGCCATAATGGCGTTGCAGTTGGTGGGTCATCTTATCAAAAAATGGGAATAATTAAAAAATTCCAAACCAGCAACAAGGCGATTGGTTTAGCCGGAGTAACGCACAAAGACAGTGACAAATTTATGTTCAAAGTGCCTACTTTACGTAACATTGAACTGACTTACCCCTACTTCCATGATGGAGCGACTACTTCACTTAAAGAGGCGGTGAATATTATGGGTGAAATTCAATTGGGACGTCAATTTACTGACGATGAAAGCGATAAGATTGTTGCCTTCTTAAAAACCTTAACGGGCAATGCACCTGCCTTTGATTTGCCACAATTGCCACCATCAGTTGCCGAAACACCCAAACCCGAACCCTTCAAATAGGAGAAACACATGAAAAACATAACACTCATCACATTAGCCTTAGCTTTTAATGCAATGGCATTAACACCAGATGCCGAAAAAGGCAAAACTGCAATTGCTGCCTGTATGGCCTGCCATAATGCCGAGTTATCGCCGGCACTGGCTCCACCATTTTACGGTGTGCAAAACAAATACAAACGAGTTTTTAACGATAAAGACATGTTTGTTCAGGCAATTAGCGATTGGGCAAAAAACCCCTCATTAGAAAAGTCATTAATGAAACGCCCAGTTAAAAAACTAGGACTAATGCCTGCCATGCCATTACCAGATGAAATGCTAGCTCAAATTGGCGCTTATTTGTATGAAGAGACCTTTGAACCACCTTGTACGCATTGGGCTAATGATTTAAAAAACTCGACTGGTTCACAAGCTCAGGGTCAAGGAAAAGGCATGGGTCAAGGAGGAGGTATGGGACAAGGTGGCAACCATGATGCCATGATTCGCATGAAATACAATCAATTATGTAAGTAAAACATCTTCCCCAGAGCTGCATTGTCTAGTTTCGTGAATAGACTTTGTAGCTCACTTTTAATCATCTTTTAAACCACTTGTCACATGTGGTTGTGGAACACTCATCTTTAAAAAAGGTAAAAACATGAAAAATATAATCCTAATTAGCCTATCAATCTCAGCATTAACTTTATCAGGCTGCAGTTCAAATTCACCCAAAAGACAGGGCGGCATGCCCACTGAAGTTTTTGTCACCCATATTAAACCCGATGCCAGCAAAATCTTCAATTATAGTCTCATTAAAAAAATGCCAAATCAAGGACAAGGACAAATGGGTAAAGGCAGAGGAAAAGGAGGAGGTATGCATGGTGGTGGCGGTGGAGGCATGAAGGGCGGTGGAAAACCCAATATGAGTCAGATGAAAGACAAAATGCAAGAAAAAGCTCATAAAAAACTCAACCAAAAATTAGCACAAACAGGTTATTGCCGTGAAGGATACATGGAACTTGAAAGCTACTTCGAACGCGGTCTCGTCACCATCAAGGGTGAGTGCAATGAATCAGCAACAACAGAGGACATAAAGACTTTTCCTAATAGTGAGGATTAACAAGAACGGACATTAATTGTACTATTAACCCTGTAGAATGATAGGGTTCTGCAGGGTTAATATTAATGCTTCTTCCTCAATCCATGTCATAAGAAATATTAACCGCACCAAATAAGCTTTCGTCTTTTTGTCCATAAAACTCTTTGCTACGAAGCACTTGACTGTAACTAATTCTAATTTTTCCACGTTGGTAAGCAAGACCGTACTGTAAATCAAATACTAGAGGTTTTTTATCAACACTGTGACTGTCTTTAAAAGTATTGCCATCAAGAAAAATATTGCGTGCCATGACTCGCCCTTCAACACCTGCAAAGAGGTACCAACTGCTGCCTTCCTTAGTTGGGTTAAAAAAGGCATTGCCAGGAAAACCAGGGCTAATATTCGGCGGCCCAATATCATTGCGTAGGTTTTTACCAAATCGCACCATCACACCGCCTCCTGCATAAGTATAAACATTGCCCAACGCCAAAACCTTATGCGGAGACCACGAATATTCTAAGCTATTTTTCATGTAGCTAAAATGCTCGCTCTTTCGCACATAAGTCACCACAAGACCCAGTTCATCACGCAATTGATTATCCCAACCATTGGCATGTGGAACACCAATCAGGTCATGAAAACCATTTTGTGCTTGTTCGCCAAGTGATGAAGGGCCGACAATGCCTAATGTAAATTCAACCGCATTTATCTTGCGGTATTCAGCAGTATTCTTCATCAAAGAGGCTACCGAAGCACTACCATAAAGCCAACCCGCATAAGGTCGGTCATTTTCGATTAATTCTGTGGATTGGGTATCCTCAGGAGTAAACATTTTTTGTCCAAAAGCATAACCTCTGCCTTTATTATCGGTTCGAACAAAAAGTGGCAGTTTATCCACCAGCTTTTCTAACCAAGTAATGGTTTTATCGCGTTGAATATAATTGAACTGTACACCGTTGGTGTAAAACCGATCGGTACTGGTGCCAAAAACATCGTTTTCGACCTGCACACTCCAATAACCCGATTGATCTGAATCGTGCAATTCAATTTGTGCCTGAGCCGATAATGACACAATCAAAAAAACAATTAATAAATATTTCATCATTCTCTCCTAATACATTCGATGTCGAAACAACCACCCAGCAAAAGCTAAACACACTACGCCAATAATAGCCATCGGCCAGAACTGTGAAAACAATAAGGTAAAGCCATTGCCCTCTAAAAACACACCACGCAAGATAATCAAAAAATAACGCAAAGGGTTGAGATAAGTTAATAATTGCACACTATCGGGCATATTGGCAATCGGCGTAGTAAAGCCTGAAAGCACTACCGCTGGCACGATAAATAAAAAGGCTCCCAAAACCGCTTGTTGTTGGGTTAATGAAATAGCAGAAATCACTAAACCAATTCCCGTTGCAGCTAAAAGAAATAAAAACAAGCCAAGATACAAGGCGGCAATATCGCCTTGAATAGGTATTTGAAACAATTTAACAATAATAATTAAAATCAAAGTGGATTCAAGCAAACCGATAACAATACCAGGGATGGCTTTGCCGATTAATATTTGTGTTGGGTTCATTGGAGTCACCAACAACTGATCAAAAGTGCCTGCCTCACGCTCGCGAGCAACCGATAAGGCGGTAACCAATAAGATAACAACCAAAATCAGTGAACCTAAAATTCCAGGTAAAATAAACCAACGTGATTGCAGGTTTTCGTTATACCAATTACGCGCTTGCAAAGCCACTTTTGGACCTGTAGCTCCGTGTTCGGTGCTCCATTTTTGGTTAAAATTCAAATTCATACTGGCAATATAGTTCATTGCTGTCATGGCAGTATTGGAGTTTCTTCCATCTAAAATAACTTGCACTTTGGCACTCTTACCTTGTTGCAATTTATCGGAAAATTGAGGTTCGATATTTAATACCAACAACACCTCTTTGTTATCAATTAAGGGAGCTATGTCACTGTCTTTTTTTATGTATTCAATAATTTCAAATGTTTCTGAGCCTTCAAATTGACTAAAAAATTCACGCGAAACTTGACCTTGGTCTTGATTATAAATCCCAATGGGAACATTATCTAAATCATAAGTCGCAGCAAAACCAAAAATTAAAATTTGTAAAAGTGGAGGAAAAACCAGAATCAAGCGACTGCGTTTATCCCGAAACAAAGCCAAAAATTCTTTTAACGCCAAAGCGAAAATCTGTGAAAAATACTGTGTATTCATCTGCATCACTCCAATGTTTTACGAGATTTACTGGAGACCAACAAGGCCAAAACAATCAACATCACCAATAAAGCAAAGGCATTGCTAAGAATGACTGGCCAAACATTGCCTGCCAAAAACAGCGTTTGCAGTTGTGCCACAAAATAACGGGCAGGAATCAAATAAGTAATACCTTGAATAAATGTTGGCATGGAATTGATATCAAATAAAAACCCCGACAATAAAAAAGCAGGCAAAAATGATGCCGCAATAGCTGTTTGTCCTGCGACAAATTGGTTTTTTGAAATAATTGAAATTAGTAATCCAATAAGCAATGAAACCATCATAAATAAGGCTGAAACCAAAACCATCACCCAAAATGAGCCACGCAAGGGAACGCCAAACCACCAAACCGCCAAGGCAACACTAATAAACATGCTGCCCATGCCCAATATAAAATATGGGATTAACTTGCCAGCCAGCATTTCTTTCATGGATAAAGGAGTCACCATCAATGCTTCCATGGTGCCACGTTCCCACTCACGAGCCACCACCATGGCAGTGAGCAAAGATCCAATCATGGTCATAATCACCGCAATTACACCCGGCACTAAAAATAAGCGGCTATTTAATGCCGAATTAAACCACACTCGTTGTTCTAAAAC
>JALSIL010000073.1 GCA_026990095.1 Lysobacterales bacterium | reverse complement strand
CACTATATACCTAGTTATTCATAGGTTTTAGTGATATTTGTGCAAGATATGAAGCTAGTTTTTCTTGAAAGCCACTTGTACAAAGTGTAACCGTAACACTGTTGAGATAAGGTGTTGTTATTTAAAGGTAAATGCCTTATTTTTAGCTTATCCTATGAAATATTCGGGCTAGCAAGGTCTCTAATCTTTTTAATTGAGTTCCTTCTTTATTTTAATTATTAACTTGAATAATCGATTACCTAATTTTGCGTGATTTTTTGGATTTTTTGCAAAACGTAATCGTAAATAGAGTGTAGTAAATTGGTGTATTGAGTTTTTACTCTGCGGGAAGTGTTCGATGGCTTTTTTGGAAAACTCTAAAATACCAAGGTTTTCTTCTGCAGTTAATCCATGTTTTAAAAATAACTGCTTGAACTTTTTTTGAATTTTGTCGTATGGGCTTTGTTTACGTTTGGGGCGGTTGATGTATAAAAAGAACAGAACCAATAAGGTCGTAATTAGTATGATAGTTCCCAGTACGATGATAATTGCACGGCCATTTACGGAGTCAAAGCCAATCACTTTAAAGATAGCTTTTTGTTTGGTTGCGTTGTATTCTCGAACCCATTTGTTCCAATTGTGTCTGATTGCATCGTATCTTTCGCCGAGTTTTCGAGTCCAGTTGTTATCCAACCAATTTCGTGCATTTTGCCTAATTAAAGCTTGCGAACCTTGTTCAACTCGCAGGGGAGAGACAGCAGAGGTGGGGTCAACACGTAACCAACCCTTTTTTTGAATCCAGACTTCCGCCCAGGCATGGGCGTCTGATTGTTTGACCAATAAATATCCTTCATTCAAAATTCCGCCTTGGTAGCCTGTAACAATTCGTGCTGGAATGCCTGCAGCACGCATCATCACGGTAAAAGCAGAGGCGTAATGCTCACAAAAGCCACTTTTAGTTTCAAATAAGAATTGGTCTACCGTATCACCCATGAGTAATGGCGGTGAATAGCTGTAATAAAATTCATCAGTAGCAAAATGGGCGAGTATTTTTTTTATTAATTCCAGTGGACTGTGTACTTGTCTTTGCCATTGCTGTATTAAGGCTTTTGTTTTGGGATTAAATGATGGCGGCAAATATTTGAGCCGTGCAAAATCCTCAGGTGATAACAGCTCATTGCTATTGTAGGTTTTGAACTGTGAAAGGGCGGTATAATGGCGCAACTGATTGATGTCATTTTCGGTTATAAGTTGTTGGTCGGCTTTTAATGTTGAGCCTGTTGGAGCAGTTTTTACGTAATCCAATGCAAAGAGGTATTTTTGACCAGTGGGCTCTAATTCCACTTCGTAAGAAACTAAGGTGCCCGTGTCATTGCTTGCGATGAATGTTTTTTTTGATGTTTGCCTTTGATTGGTGTTCCATGTTTTTCCATCAAAATCCCACAAAACAGGGCCGCGCCAATAGAGGTCTGAATTGTTCGGGATGGTGCCATTAAATGTGGCTCTAAAAGCAGTTGAATCATCGCTGAATAATTGCGAAATGCTGCCAGGGGACATGCTGTCACCAATCCCTGTTTTGCCATTGCCAAAGAAGTCCGGCGAACCCCAAATAGGAGAGCCTAAGCGAGGGAAAAACAAGAAAAACAAAACGGCAAGGGGTAAACCTGTAGTCAGTAAGCCAAGCGTTTGTTTGAGTTCCCTTTTATCAAGAAAATCTTTTTTGTTATCGTGTTGCAGAATAAACAACGTGTGCGTAATAATAAGAACGGATAAAAATAAATAGATAACTAACAGCAAATCCTGAGAGTAAAAGAATCTTGTAAGAATCACGAAATAACATAAAGTCACGACCATCCACGCGTCTCTTTTTGTGTTTGTTTCGAGGATTTTTAATACCGTCATAGCGGCAAGAATCGTGACACTTATTTCACGATTGAGTTTAAAACCTTGAAAATAGACAATGGTAATAAATGCAGTTAGGGTAATTAGGATAATAATGACTTTAGGCAATGGTTTTGTTTGTTTTATTGCTGTTAGCCAGCGCGACAGGATAACGCCAATTAATAAAATTGGAAACCATAAAGGCAAACGGGGAAGGTGCGGTAAAACTGAAATCGTAACAGAGAGTAAAATCCAAAAAATTTGCTTTGAGCTGAGTAAATACTTGGTGAGTTGAATTTTAGCCATTATTTTCACCATAGAGAGCTAAAGCTTTTAAGCACGATAAATGATGCTGTGAAGAACAATCATAACCTGAGGTGAAACCTGGAAGTTTTAAACAGTAATCCAATTGTTGTTGGTAAGCAATAATTGCCCATGCGGTGAGTCGAGAAAGTTTATCTTCTTGATTGGTCAACCTGACTTGAGCATAATCCAGTAACAGTTTGTCTCCCAAAGTTTGTTGGTATTCACGGCTGATTAACTCACCAGTTTGGGCGGTTCTTTTCCATGCAATCAATCGAATTGAATCACCAGGTTGGTAGGCTTTTAGACCATGAAAATCCTCTCCTTTTTTTACAATTTTCTTGTTTCCCTCATTGAATTCATTTTTTGGTAAGGGTGGAGGGTTGTTTTCGGGCTTGGGGTAGACTAAGCATTTGGTATCAATTCGAGTCCAAATCCACGCATAAAATAGCCCAAAAGGGTAAGAGGATTTTAACTTGATTTTCCCTCCTTCTAACCAACCTCTTTTGGTTGTCAGTTGTGAAAAGGACAAAGGCTTTGTCTCATCTGCAGGAATCTCTAGTCGGCAGTTATGCGTGTGGTTGGTTTGTACGCAAATATCGTATTTGGTTGTACTTGCTTTAATATGCAAGGTAAATTGTGCCTCATCTCCTGCAAAGACGGGTTGCGTAGTAACCCCTTTAATTATCAAGTTTGTGAGGTTGAAAAATACACGGTAAAGAGCCACTTGAGCAATGCCGACGAGTAAAAAGGTAAGCATAAGTCCCATGTTATTGTTAAAGTTGAGGCTGGCAATTAACATAAGTAAGCAGATAAATCCAAAAAACAACCCTGGTTTTGTCGGTAAAATAAATACCCGTCGCCAATTGATGCTCAATGGCAGCGATTCTGCTTTTTTATGCAGCATCAGATTAGGAAATAGGCGTTTGCCGATTTTGTTTTTAAGGGATGCGGGTTTCATTTAAAATTGTTTTCAATAATGTCGCGGGATTTTGTTGCGTTGTAAGGGTGCGCATGCGGTGAGTTGCAACAGGCAGAAAGGCGTTTTTTACATCTTCAGGAATAACAAAATCTCTATTGGCTATATAAGCAAGAGCTTGAGATAAACGAAATAATGCCAGTCCCGCTCGGGGAGATAAGCCGTTAACAAATAGCTTGTTGTCGCGTGTTTGTAAGACTAAAGAGTGTAAATAGTCTTTGACTTCTTGATTGGCGTGAATTTTTGCGATTGTTTCTTGCATTGCATTTAATTGTTGAGCGGATATAAGAGCGGGTAATTTTGTTTTCTGCTGGTTTAAAAATTCTGAATCGTACAGCTTCTTTTCGGCATCAGCGGAGGGATAACCCAATGAAATAGATACCATAAAACGATCGAGTTGTGAGTCTGGCAAAGGAAAAGTTCCTGCATCATCGGTGGGATTTTGTGTCGCAATAACAAAAAACTCAGAAGGCAATTGATGGGTTTGCCCATCAATACTGACTTGTTGTTCTGCCATGGCTTCTAGTAATGCACTTTGTGTACGCGGTGTGCCGCGGTTGAGTTCGTCGGCTAGAAGTAGCTGGGTGAAAATAGGACCTTGGAAGAACTTAAAGTCAGCACTATTGGGTTGAAATATTGAAACGCCTAATACATCACTGGGTAACATGTCGCTGGTCAATTGAATGCGTTTGAATGTTAATCCTAATACATGAGAAATTGCACCAGCCAATGTAGTTTTGCCAAGTCCTGGCTTATCTTCGATAAGTAAATGACCTCCCGCTAATAGACAAGCAAAAGACATCTCAACTTGTTGTTGTTTATCAAAAAGTTTTGTGCAAACGGCATTTATAGCTTTATGTATTAACGAATTATTCAACGTGTTATTCCTGATGTTTCTAGATAAAAACAAGTATAACAGAGTGTTGTAAATAATTAAGGTGGTAAATAGAATTTAGTTAAAGTAAAATAATTGCAATTACAGTTTACAAATCTCAAGACATGACAGAATTTTCAAATATATTGGTTGTCGATGCTTCCAAACTTGCCCGAATGTTGATGAAGAAAACAATTCTCAAACACAAGCAAGATTGTAACGTACATGTAGCAGGTTCGGTTGAAGATGCGGTTAAATTAATCGATAATACCGCTATTGATATGCTCATTACTTCATTGGTTCTTCCTGATGGCGATGGCGTGGAAATTTGCAATCATGTGAGAGCCAATCAGCATTATATTCCTATTTTAGTGGTTTCAGGTGATGTGGATAATCGTGTGCAAGAACGCCTGATGGGTGCAGATGTCACGGATTATTTAGATAAATCTCATGGAAAAACAGGCTTGCAATTTTTTATTCAAGGAATATTGTCACCAAAAAATCAAGTCGATGGACATGTGTTGTATGTTGAGGATTCGCGCGTTGTTGCCCACGCAACAAAAAAAGTGATGGCAAATCATGGCTTGACGGCGGATCATGTTTTAACCATTACCGATGCGATTGAATTGTTGGGTACTGAAAAAGAAGCAGTTGAAAAATACGATGTTGTTTTAACTGATTACTACCTGAAAGATAATGAAACGGCTCAATGGTTGATTGAATACATTCGAGAAATTCAACAAATAAATAAAATAGAATTACCTTTAGTTGTCATGACAGGTGATGAAAATGAAAAAAATCAAAAGCAAATTTTAAAATCAGGAGCTAATGACTTGGTGTTAAAACCTGTTGATAATGATGTGTTAATTAAGAAAGTTCAATTCCAAATTCGATTTAAAAAATTCCAAAGTCAGCACAAAAAATGACTGAAATAAAACTGCACCAAAGTTGGAAAAATGTGTTGCAAGATGAATTTGATAAAGATTATATGCATCAACTTAAGTCTTTCTTGGTGCAACAAAAAAAGCAGGGAGTTGCCGTTTATCCAAAAGGCAGAAATATTTTTAATGCATTGAATTCAACGCCTTTAGATAAAGTAAAAGTGGTCATAATAGGTCAAGATCCTTATCATGGACCTAATCA
>JALSIL010000072.1 GCA_026990095.1 Lysobacterales bacterium | reverse complement strand
ACCAAGGCAATAAAATTGTGATGATAAGCGAATAAAATAATCCTGTAATGCTAAATGTAGACCAATTGATAATATAGATAACGGCAATCATTGCTAGTAGCAATATCCATTCATCAATAGTTAATTCTGATTGACCTAGGTTGCGTGTAAGAATTAAAAAACCAATGCCAAAAGAAACATGGGATAAAAACCACAGGATACTGTAAGAATTTAACCAATTATCGTCTAAATATATTTTAGCTATTATTGGTATTGTTAGACTTAACCATATAAAAAGACCTGCTAGTCTAAATAAAGAAATATGAGAAAATCGATAAATCACAGAAGCTCATTAAAACTATCGATAATGGAGTCTGGATTCGCAAGTGAAATATTTTCGCCATGGTTATAGCCGTAACTTACCGCTATGACATCACAATTTGCATTTCGAGCAGCCGCGATATCGTGTTGTGAATCACCTATCATTAAGCAGTCATTTATTGGAGCATTAAGCTTTTTACTGGCATAAACTAAAGGCCACTTGTTTGGTTTTTTAAACTCAACATTATCACCTGCACAAACCACACTAAAGAACTGACTTATCATATTTTGTTGCAACAAAAACTCGGTAAATTCTAAGGGTTTATTTGTAATGCATGCTATTTTAATATTATTTGCTAATAGTTTAACAAGCAATTCTTTAACATGAGGAAACAAAGTGCTGTATTCACCAACACAATCTCGGTAAGCATTTGAGAATAACTCAAATGCTTTATTCAATTCTTTTTTATTTGCTTGTATGTTATTAAACTCCAGGGCTCTTTCTACTAATTTTAGAGTGCCATTGCCAATCCAGTTTTTAATATCTTGCAAACCAGGGTTTTTCAAACCTAATTTCTGAGCCATTGAATTGATTGCGTAGGATAAATCCTTAGCCGAATCAATAAGCGTTCCATCCAAATCAAAAAATACGGCTTTATAGCTTAATAAATCCCTCATTATAGTTTTTTAATTACTTTATATTTGCTATTACCTATCTTAAATAGAGCAGAATTTTTCACATCAACTAACGGATATAACCAATATTTCTTTGCAGAAGAATGCCCTGATTTTTGCCTAACTACCATTTGCACATCATCAAAATCATAGACGATATCATCGGGTTTCAACCTTGATTTAGCAATACTAAACCTAATTTCTTTTCCTTTGTTGTATTTCTTTGCTAAAGCCTGTCTTTTTAAAATAATTTTTTCAGAAATACCTTCATCATTTGGGTTGGAATTACTGGCTTTATCTAAAGTACTTGCAGCATTTATATCCGCAAGTAATTGAGTTTTGTCTATTACTAAGTAATGGCTAGCCTCCAGAACTTTTAATCCTTTAGAATTTAATGGTAACTCGTTTTTAAAACGATACTTATAGGTGTATTTTTTAGTGGTTCTATGCACCATTGTTTTTCCATTCTCTATTACAAAAACATCATTAACCAATAAAAGGTTAGGCTTTAACGTTTTTCTTATAACCACAACGGGTTTACTTTTTTCTTTAACTTTTACTGAACTAGCAGTGGTCTTGGAGTTTGCAGCAGTATCTGCCTGCATTTTTTCAATAACAGGTTTAATCTTTTTAACCACTTTTCTTTGTTTTGAATTAGTTCTTTGAGACTGAGTACGGCGAACTGTTTTATCACTGTCTTTGATATTTGCTTTAAAATCAGGCATTTCAAAAGCGGGCATCATATTATCTATTTCGGGTGCTTGGCTTGATTCACTTTCTTCAATTGCTGAGCGATCAATTTCATCCACAACATCCTTCTTATTAATCCCCTTGGGTTCTGTTTGTTGCATTGACAAAACGTGACCCGATATCAATAAAGCCATTAATGTAGAGATTATTTTGTGATTTAATTTTATATTTTTCATTTGTTTTTTCTCAACTGTACTGTTATTTCCCCAAACCACCAAGCGTCAGTTTAAGCGGGTCTAATAATTTTTCAAGTTCTTCACGATCTAAATCGGTATTTTCCAAAGCCACATCAATAACAGCTCGACCCTCTTTATAGGCTTGTTTGGCTATTTTTGCACCCAAATCATAGCCGATAATGGCATTTAATGCGGTAACTAAAATTGGATTCCGATTTACAGAGTTTGCCACATTTTTCTTATTTACAACAAATCCTTTTATCGCATTATCTGCAAGCAAGCCAATTGCGTTGGATAATATTTCAACACTCTGTAAAATATTTAATGCTATTACAGGTAACATGACATTTAATTGAAAATTACCAGAGGCTCCTGCTACCGTTATGGTGGCATCGTTTCCGATGACCTGAGCACAAACCATAGCCATTGCCTCGGGTATAACTGGGTTGACCTTACCTGGCATAATACTACTGCCGGGTTGTAGTGATGGCAGAGCGATTTCACCAATACCTGCCAATGGTCCTGAATTCATCCAACGCAAATCATTGGCAATTTTCATCATAGTTGATGCCAGTGTTTTTAATTGCCCAGAAAGTTCAACAACATTATCTTGCGAGCCTATGCCTTCAAATTTATTATCCATACTGTGGAATGAAGTGCCCGTTTTTGCTGTTAACTGTGCAGCAAATTTGATTCCAAAATGAGGGTCTGCATTGATGCCTGTACCCACAGCAGTTCCACCCTGAGGTAAATAACTTAAACGTTTTGTTGCCGCACTGATTCTTTGGTGATTGCGTTTAATTAAATCAGCCCAAGCCGTTAATTCTTGAGAAAATGTTACTGGCATGGCGTCCATTAAATGGGTCCGACCCGTTTTGACTATGCCTTCGACTTCTTTGGCTTTTTCTCGGCAAACTGTTTCAATGTGTTCTAATGAAGGCAATAATTTTTCTCTCACCATTAGCACTGCACTCACTGCAATAGCAGTGGGTACAACATCATTGCTACTTTGTCCCATGTTAACATCATCATTCGGATGAACATGTGCAAGGTGAGCAATCACTTCGTTACAATTCATGTTTGAACTTGTTCCCGATCCTGTTTGAAACACGTCAATCGGAAAATGCGCGTCGTGTTTACCTGTTTGCACTTCTTGCGCTGCAGTTATAATCGATTCAGCCGTTTGTTGCATCATTAATCCCAAAGAATGGTTTACATTTGCAGCCGATTCTTTAATTAAACCCAGTGCACGTATAAACTCTCTTGGCATAGACAAACCGCTTATTGGAAAGTTATTAACGGCTCTTTGTGTCTGTGCTCCATACAAAGCATGGGCAGGAACTTTTAATTCTCCCATACTGTCTTTTTCAATTCTGTATTTTATTTCTTCGCTCATAATAATTTCCTCAAACGGTATTTGGTTGTTAGTTAAACCGTTGCTAAATCGCCTTTGTCTTGCAGCCAGACTTTACGATCAGCTGCTCTTTTTTTGGATAACAACATATCTAACATTTGAAATGTAGTATCTCCTTCTTCTATATTTAATTGTAATAGTCTTCGTGTATCTGGATCAATTGCACTTTCTCTTAATTGAATGGGGTTCATTTCACCCAAGCCTTTAAAACGAGTCACGCTAATTTTGCCTTTTAGCTTATCACGCTCAATCTTATCTAAAATTTGATCTCGTTCAGGACCATCAAGAGCATAAAACTTCTTTTTACCCACATCAATTCGATACAATGGAGGCATCGCAATATAAATATGACCTGCCCGAACCAGCGCTTCAAAGTGCCTTAAAAATAATGCACACAGTAATGTTGAAATATGCAATCCATCGGAATCAGCATCGGCCAAAACTATCACTTTCCCGTAACGCAATCCAGTTAAATCAGTACTGCCTGGATCTACGCCCATAGCCACTGCCAAATCATGCACTTCTTGTGATGCCATAACTTGGGATGAATCCACTTCCCAAGTATTAAGTATCTTACCACGCAATGGCATTATGGCTTGGTATTCTCGGTTGCGTGCTTGTTTGGCAGATCCTCCTGCAGAATCACCCTCTACAAGAAAGATTTCTCCCATCATCGGGTCACTGCAACTGCAATCTGCCAGTTTCCCAGGTAAAGCAGGTCCTGAGGTGACTTTTTTTCGCACAACTTTTTTAATTTGTTTTAATCGATTTTGAGCTTTTTCAATTGCCATATTTGCAATTTGTTCACCCAACGCAACATTTTGACTTAACCACAAAACAAAAGCATCTTTAATCGAATTAGCAACAATTGATGCGATACTTCGTGAAGATAAACGCTCCTTAGTTTGACCACTAAATTGTGGGTCTTTCATCTTGACTGACAAAACATAACTAACTCTATCCCAAACATCATCGGGTGCTAGTTTTAAATTTCGGGGCAATAAATTATGCGCTTCTGCAAATTCCCGGATTGAATCGGTCAAGCCGGTACGCAGTCCATTTACATGCGTTCCGCCTTGTGCCGTTGGGATTAGATTTACATAGCTTTCGGCTAAAACTTCGCCATCAGGTTTCCAACTGACAATCCAATCAACGGTTTCTCCATCGACAGAATTTGTTCCTTGAAAGCCCTCTTCTGGGATAATATAAGCTTCCTGTAATGCTTCCAGAAAATATTCTTGCAAGCCATCTGCATAATACCATTTCTCATAGTCTTTGCCTTTTTCATCCCGAAATTCAACCGATAATCCTGGACATAAAACAGCTTTAGCTTTGAGTAATCTTTTGAGTTTTCTAATGGAAATTTGAATGGTGTCAAAATACTGTTTTTCAGGTTTAAAGCGAACGCGTGTGCCTGTATTTTTTTGCCCTACAGTACCGACTTCAGTTAATTCTGAAACCATTTCTCCGTGTTCAAAAGCAATATTGTATTCTTTGCCTTCACGTTTTACCCAGACATCCAATCGATCAGTTAAGGCATTAACAACCGAAACCCCTACTCCATGTAAACCGCCAGAAATAGCATAGTTTTTATCCGAAAACTTACCACCTGCGTGTAATTTGGTCAAAATTAATTCAACACCTGAGACGCCTTCTTCGGGATGAATGTCAACAGGCATGCCACGACCATCATCAGAGACTTCAATATAACCGTCTTCTAGCAAGGTCACTTTAATGTTTTTTGCATACCCTGCTAAGGCTTCATCCACCGAATTATCAATCACTTCTTGGATGAGATGATTTGGCCTTGAAGTGTCGGTATACATCCCAGGACGACGTTTAACAGG
>JALSIL010000071.1 GCA_026990095.1 Lysobacterales bacterium | reverse complement strand
TTAAATTCACCAGCTTTTCGCTAAAAATCTCGCCAATAACTGGTTATTACCTTCAATTTTTAACTCAATCTGGCAAATTTTCTCTATTTTTTCTTTCGCCATATAGTTATGCAAAGGTCTCTATTAATTTATTCATTTTTGTTTTCCTTGCAGTAATGCTAACATTTTTTCTTGTAGTTTTTGTAAACCTTTAGCAGGACGAATCATGACTTTAAATTCGGTGACTTGTGATTTATCATTACAAGTAATAATATCCACACCATTAATAATAACGCCATCAATTTCTGCCTCAAACTCAAGTGCGGCATAGTTGCCTTGCAAAATTTCTTTTTTATAATGAAAACCGCTTCCATCAAAAACATGCATGGCAGCAGATAAGTACATCTTCGTCAATACTTTGCCTTTTTGCGGTGTGTGTAAAACAGGTGAATGAAAGATCGCGTCATCAGCCAGTAATAAATTCAATAATTCGGGTTGATTTTTTTCTATCAGCGTATGCCAGTGTTTGACGGTTTGTTGTATTTTCATAAATGACCTCTTTTTTCCGAGTTTAACACAGCTTCTTTGTTCGCCTTTATTTTGTCCTAAATCAGGTTGTTATGAAATGCTTTTAGGTTATTCTTTTTTCACTTTTATACCAAGTGCTCTGAGATATACTAAAAAAGGCAAACTCTCGTTTGCCTTTGAACATATAACTTATCTTCGTCCTCTTAACTCAGAACGTGCCGATGAACTTCGGCTTGACGATCTCGATGAGCTTCTTGAACTGCTTGAAGAACGCGAAGAGCTTGAAGAACGGTGCGAAGGTGCGGGGCGAGATGCCGGTCTTGGAGTACTTGCATTGTTACCCCTGTTGTTGTTTTGTCTTGTGCCCTGATACGGGCGTGAATAATTGTTGGTTCTTTGGTTTTGATTTGGGTTATAACTTGGACGAACCACTGTGCGGCTGCTGCTTTGAGTACCACCCCTATAGGTATTAATTTGCGAACGAGAACGCGATGAGCGATTTGCTCTATTGTAAGATTGTGTTGCACCCTGTCGGTTATTATAGGTACTGCCTTGTCTTCTCTCACGGGTATTTGGTGTCATTGATACAGCAGGACCTTTAGAGTGACGGATAGGTCTTCTGCTATTGATATCAGATGAAATAATACCATTAGCCCTGTTTCTTTCGCGAGTATTTATGCGATTTTCGATTTCCGAATACGAACTATCATAACGAGTTGTGCGATTTCGATTTGACAAACTTCGGTTAGTGCGATTTATCGGGCGATTTAGCGTGTTTCGATTCGATCTAGTAGTGCTAAATGGTGTATTTGTTACTGGTTGTCTGCGACTTGAATAACCACTGGTTGTGCGTCCTCTTGGATTACTGCGGTAGTTACGATTAATGTTTCGATTATACCTTTGATTATTGAAACGGTTGTTATAATAGCTGTTGTTGCTGTGAGTATAAGCTCTATTACTGCGATTTCGTGCCGCTAAACGAGCCACCTCACTGCGTGCTGTGATGTGCCTATTGGTTCGGTAGTTGTTCCAATAACTGGTGTAGTATGGGCTATAAAAGCTATTATTGAAATTTCTCCACCCCCAAGAATTGCCCCATCCCCAAGGGTTTCTCCACCCCCAAGAGTTGCCCCGTCCCCAAGGGTTTCTCCACCCCCAAGAGTTACCAAAGGACAATGTTAAGCCTGTATTCCAGCCATTATTAAAACCGCCAAACCCAAAACCACCAAGACCCCATGGAGAAAAATTGCCCCAATAACCCATTGGGAAGTTTGAATAGTGGTTAAAAAATCCAATGCGTGGATAGCGATAAGGGGAATAAAAAACATTGCTGTAGTTTACTCCCCACCGATCTGGGTAAAAATTATTGGCATAATAATCATTATCTTCATAATAATAATCGTTGTCATAATAGCCATCATCATAAGCGTAATAATCGTCTTCGTAATAGACATCATTGTAACCGTAATTTGAAGTGGTTGCACAAGCTTGTAAAAACAAGACTGCAATTGCAATTGATAATAATTTTTTCATCACGTTCTCCCAAGGGAATTTTAACTATGCAGTAGTGTAACCCAAAAAGCATGAATAATACCTGAATACAAAGTTTACTTTGCAAAACTCATGCTTTTGGCTTAGATTACGCTCTTTAGAATTTTACCTCACTCATGCACAGACAACAAAACTGGAAAATTGGGCTAAGTTTATCTCTATTAGTGGTGTTTTTTTGGGCAACTTTACCCGTTGCACTCAAGATTAGCCTGAGTGCTGTGGATGCCTGGACCTTAACTTGGTTTCGGTTTTGTACAGCCACTGTTTTCACCTTTGCTATTATTTTTTTTACGGGTTCATGGCGTGGTTTTTTACGCCTTAAATCTAAAGATTGGTGGTGGTTAATCTTGGCAGGTCTGATGTTGATTGGCAACTATGTGGGCTATTTATTGGGGCTCGAAAAAACAACACCAGGTAACGCCCAAGTTTTAATCCAGCTCGCCCCTTTTTTGATGATTGTGGGCGGTGTTTATTTTTTCAAAGAAACTTTTTACTTAAAACAAAAAATTGGTGCACTGTTGTTGGTTGTCGGTTTGGGCTTGTTCTTTAAAGATCAACTGGATAGCGTTTCAATTGTGGAATACAAAACAGGTGTTGCTCTAATGGTTTTTGCTGCCATTACCTGGGCAATTTATGCACTCATTCAAAAAAAATTACAGGCTGTATTATCTTCTCAAGCCATTTTATCCGTGATTTATCTCTTGGCAAGTTTATTGCTTTTGCCATTTTCTTCGCCCGACCATTTAACTGGACTTAATCAGCAACAATGGATTGCAGTGGCTTATGCCTGCTTTAATACCGTTGGTGCCTATGGTGCTTTTTCATTAGCCTTAACGTATTGGCAAGCTTCTCGTGTGGGGATGGTTATTGCTATTGTGCCCGTTTTTTCTTTGCTCTTTATTAACTTGATGGCAGGTATATTTCCTGATTTGGTTTCTTTTGAACACATTAGCTCAATTGGATTTGTTGGTGTTGTTTTAATAGTAGGAGGCTCTATGTTTGCCAGTATCGGCAAGAAATAACCCTTAAAACTCAAGAGTTTAATGCTTTTTGGAGCTTTTAGTTGGGCGAGGTTGCTATAGAGAAAAGACGAAACTAGTACCAGTCCTAAATATACGAAAAAATTTATAAAAAGTCTAATCGCATAAGTGATAGGATATTCAGGCTAAGGAGTTGCCTATCACCTGTACCATCAAGGCCGGGCAAAAGAACAACCTTCACCTTTTACTCCACCTTAAAACCTTAGAACGGATAAAATGCGGTGTTGCACTTGTTCGATTGAGCCTGTTCCAAGAACCTCGCTAAGAATATCGTGTTGCTTGTAGTGCTCAACTACAGGAGCTGTCTCTTTTTCGTATATTTTTATGCGATCACGAACCACTTCTTGGGTATCATCTGTTCTGCCTTCAATTTCAGCTCGTTTTGCGATGCGACCAACCACTTCTTCTGGGTCAACAGCGATTAAAATAGCGTGTTGAGCTGGCATATTGATTTCTTCAAGCAATTTATCTAACATATCCGCTTGCACTAAGTTTCGGGGAAAACCATCCAAAATAAAGCCTTTTTTTGCATCGGCTTGAGCCAAACGTTGTTTCAACATACCCAAGACAATATCGTCATTGACTAACTGGCCTTTATCCATAACAATTTTAGCAGCCAAGCCGAGTTCGGTTTTATCTGCTATAGCGCCACGAAGCAAATCGCCAGTAGAAATATGTGGAATATTAAACTCCTTTTTAAGAAGTTTTGCTTGTGTGCCTTTTCCAGAGCCAGGCGCGCCCAATAATACCAATCTCATTTGTTGTGTCTCATGTTATATTAGAAAGTGCTTATAAAAGCCATAAGGGTATGATAAAGTAACGCTTGCGACGATTGAAGTCAACCTTTTGACCCTAATTTAACTAATTAAAAAGAGAGAAACAATGACAAAGAAAAATGCACTTTACTGCCAATCCGGCGGTGTTACCGCCGTTATTAATGCCACAGCCTGCGGTGTGATTGAAACAGCCCGAAAATATTCAGATAAAATTGGTACAGTTTATGGCGCAAAAAATGGCATTATTGGTGCGCTACGTGAAGAGTTAATTGACACTTCTTTTGAGTCCGATGAAGATATTGCTGCCTTAAAGCACACCCCTGGCGGGGCTTTTGGTTCGTGTCGCTTTAAACTTAAAGACATCGAAAAACAACGTGCTGAGTATGAGCGTTTAATCGACGTTTTAAAAGCACACAACATAGGCACAGTTTTTTATAATGGCGGGGGTGATTCGTCCGACACTGCTTTTAAAATATCCAAAGTTGCCAATGAATTGGGCTATCCTGTTAATTGCATTGGTGTGCCAAAAACCATCGATAATGATTTGCCGATTACCGACACCTGCCCTGGATTTGGTACCACAGCCAAATACATAGCCACTTCAATTATGGAAGCATCACTGGATGTTGAATCAATGGCAGAATCCTCAACTAAAGTCTTTGTTATGGAAGTGATGGGCAGACACGCAGGCTGGATAGCTGCCGCAGGAGGCTTGGCTGGTAAAACACACGATGACCCGCCACAAATCATATTGTTTCCTGAAATACCTTTTGAAAAACAAGCTTTTCTGGAACGGGTAAAGTATTCAGTGGAAAACCACGGTTACTGTTCAATTGTCGTCTCTGAAGGCGTTCAAGATAAAGACGGTAAGTTTTTAGCTGATGCAGGCACTGTTGATGCATTTGGTCATTCGCAATTGGGTGGAGTGGCTCCTGTTATTGCCAATATGATACGGGATGAATACGGTTACAAATACCATTGGGCAGTGTCGGATTACTTGCAACGTTCAGCTCGTCATTTAGCATCCAAAACCGATTTTGAGCAAGCCTATGCGGTTGGTGAAGCGGCTGTTAAACTAGCCCTTGAAGGGAAAAATGGTGTGATGCCTGTCATTAAACGACTTGCCGATAAGCCCTACAAATGGGAAATTGCCACAGCAGAATTAGCGAATATGGCAAATATTGAAAAAATGTTGCCCCGCAGGTATATCACTGAAGATGGTTTTGGTATTACCGAAGAATGCCGAACTTACATGCAGCCACTTATCGAGGGCGAAGCATACCCTCCCTATGTTGACGGCTTACCCAAC
>JALSIL010000070.1 GCA_026990095.1 Lysobacterales bacterium | reverse complement strand
TCTACTGGTAGAGGTTGATTAAATGAAATTTGATAAATCTCTGTACCTATTTGACTCACTAGTGTCTTTAATTCGGTATTAGCCGCATTGCCATTAACTGCAAAATCTGCTGTTACCGATAGCGTGGCAAAATCAATACCAGAATTGGCATCGGCTAAAGCAAAGATTATTTTATCAACAGCTTGGGTATTAATATTTTGTCGCGGTTGACTTATTGTCAGCGTTGGTTTTATGTTATCAATAAACCACCCAAGGTTTGTTCCTCTGCTTTGGGAAATATCCAAGGGAGCACCTAAGTCTATCCAGCGTGCAAAGGTCATTTTTTCTTTCATGGTTAAACTGGGCATTCCTCCACTTGGATGGGCACTGCTGGCGACAAAGTCTAAATCTGCGGTATTTGCACTGGCACCATTTGGCAATGTGGTTTCATCACCTGGGATGGTTTCTGTTGGGTGGTCGGCATTTGTCCAACCATCAAGGCGTTGCCCAAATAGTTTCCAGATTAATAAACTTCTGCGGCTTTGAAATTTACGAATGTAGCGACTGGCATTGGTTTGTCGCCAAATTTTGTTAGGTATTACCGGCTCATAACCATAATTGGCAGCACTATCGGCGACAAGTCGCACGTAATCTCCGGGTTTGTTGTCTGTAATAATAGCCGTATCATCAAGAACCAACTGTCCAGCTTGCTGGCTAGCATTGTGGCAACTTATGCATTTGGATTGCAATAAAGGGCGAATATCTTGGTAAAATTCCACATCAACTACAGACGTGGCAACATCATCAATACCATTGTTGCCTAATTCATCACGGGTAATTAAAGGCGTTGAAGTACTTAAGTCCACAACACTGTAATCCACGCTAGCTGCTTGGGTGGTGGAAAAATCCAATGGCATTTGAGAATGGGCATGGCAACCACCACAATCGGCACGTAATTCACCAGGACGTACTTGATGCCATGTTTGTGAAGCATTAAGCACCATGCCATTTCTATCAAGCGTTTGAAATGTGAATGGTGTATCGGCAGGAATTTTTGCTAAAAAGCTGGTGTCTGGATTGCCTTCGTCATCTAAAATTGGGTTGCCTTGGGTATCAAATTTTCGCAACGGGATTTCTCCCAAAATTCGCAACTTTTCATTAGCATGGCTAATAAAATCACCCGCGTGGTTTGAAGGGGCGTTTTGTGGACCATAACGCCTATCAGTTATTGGCTCCATTGCTAAGATTCGGATTGCCCAAATATCACTGTTGCTGTACTTTCCGGCATCGGCTCCTTGCCAAAGCCAGTTACTACTTTTATCATTTTCAGAAGTATTAAAAGCATCCAAGCCATCAAAATTTGCATCGCCAACACCAGGAAATGAGTCTCTTTTATAGACACTGCTGGTGCCAACCAATCCATAAGGCGTTCCTGCGGGCAATTGCTCATGCACGCTGCCATCGTTGGCTAACCATGTTTTTTTGTCAGGTTCTGCTTGCCCATGAATGGCTGACCATGGCACAACGGCTCTGGGCCATGCTTCATTATAATTGGGGTCATTTTTTACTAAAATCAATTCATTTGGATTCCAAACGGGTAAACTGTTTTCAATGACGTAAATGCCAGCATCGTAATACGGAATAGTTAATGGACGATTTAAATCATTAGCTGGACCTGGGGTATAAACCACCAACAAATCATTGTTAGTGGTTGCGGATGGATGGGTGAATTTTCCCACGCGTGGGCCATTTGTATCGCCGCCAATGGTAAACAAAGGTGCTGCATAATCACTAGGATGAGTCATCGGTGTAATCGCATGGTAGCCTTGTGGTGTAAATGAATCTCGGAATGTGGATGGGCCAAAATTGCCCGTATAATCAATGGATATATTTAATGAGGCTTGCGGACTTCCAAAAGGAGGAATAGAGGAATCTGGTGGAGTTGCAGGCAAGGCAAATAACGCACCAAAACCATTATTATTGAGGTTGTAATATTGATCAACCACAACTTCACCAGAGGAGTTTTGGGTCATGAAATGGTAAGCATTTGGAGAAGTCATAGCACTAACCAAAGGTGCCCAATTTGTACCGTCAGGGTTAATTGTCCAAATGCCCCAAATACGGGAATCACGTAAACCTTGAGATTCGTAACTGGAAAACATCAGCCTTCCATCATTTAAAATAGTTGGGTGTAATGCCGAGCCCAATGTCATAGGAGCTATTTCATGAATGTTTTCTCCATCAATATCCATCACAAACAACTGCAAGGTTGGATTGGTAAAACCTTTGGTCGAAACATAACCATTACGGTTACTGGTGAATGCAAGTTTATTATCGGGCAAGGGCATCGAGCCTAAATTCAAGATACCATAGCCTAAGCGATTAAATTCTGACGATGGATTAAGCGGATTACTTTCATCCCAATTGCCATTGCCAGTATTGGGAGTAAATTCACCGTGAGTGAGTTGTTGAATTTCGCGAGTGGCTAAGTTTAACCTAAAGAGATCAGCACCAAGCAAGGGCAAATTGCCGCGTTGAGTATTAACTTGGGTCAAATCATGAAACAGGCTATAATAAACCCATTGGGCATCAAAAGAAATAACTGGGTCAGTGACACTGCATATCATGCAATCCACTAAAATTTCTTCACTGCCATCAGGATGCAATAACACCAAATCAGCACCAGCATCCAATTTCGCTGGATGAAAAACTTCAGGCCAAGTGGTATTGACATCATCGCCAAAACGCACTTGACGTACATAGACAATGTCGTAATCAACGATACAAAAGGCATTAAAACTAGCTAAAAATGACAATAAAATCATTATTATAACAACTTTCATTTTTCACACCTCATTTTTTTATAAGGTTCATAATAGCTAAACTTTTAAAAGATTAATGCAATGGATATCACATATTTGGCACTATTGCCCTTGAAATAGTTTCACCAAACAGTAATTTTATAGTCGTTTCTTTATTAACTAAAGTTTTAATAGATGTCGTTACAAAATTGGCAAAACCATAAGGATAAAAGCGAACAGCAAATGTATTGACGAAACCTGTAGGTTCTATATAAAAAGGTTCAATGGTTTGTCCGAGCACCATAGCACGTGGTTATAAGATAAATTCGTTGTCAGAAGTATATCGTTTTATATCGTCTCCAAGAATAAAAGCCATTTCAATGCAACCATCAGGTATAATTCGTTGTCTTCCTGCATCATTTTCCGCTGGAACTTCTAAAGTCCAATAACAATCAACAAGTGATTTTAAATCTGGATGTGGTTGAAATGTTTGATAATTCATTAATCTTCTTGAATTCTTTTTTTTGTTATACCGCCAACGGTTTATGTATGAGTAGTGGCGATTAAAAAAGCACTACTTTTCGGTTAAGCATAAATATACAAAAAAACACAAACCTTAATGATTTGCACTTTTTTAGCCATTACTTATACATTTTGTTGGCGGTAGTTTCCTTAATTTTCGGTTACAATTGGTGTACAAATTTCAACTAAAAATCCATTAATATCTTTTACGTAACCTACTTTTTGTCCCCAAGGTTTAACAATTGCTTCTTCTAAAAGAACAGCACCTTCTTTAATCGCTTTTCCCATAAGTCCTTCTACGTTTTCGGTGGAAAAGGCTAAATTAATTCCAAACGGTTTTTCTTTTAAGGTGCTTTCAATAAAGCCCTTTTTAAAGTTACTTTTACCTAACTCAATAGATGCAAAAGCAAGTGTGGTTTCTCCTGATGATAATTCCGCATAGTCATTTTCAGGTGTTGAAAATTTTATTTCAAATCAAAATGCTTTTTTGTAAAATTCAATAGTTTTTTTAACGTCTTCAACATAGAGAATTGTGTAGGCATATTTTATATTCATATTGTTTGTGTTTTTAATAATACTTTCCTTTTTTGGTTCATTCAAACTTGTTGTTTCTTCTGACGATTGACCACAAGAAAGTAAAAAAAGAGCAAAGAAACTGATTGAAAGTATTTTCATAATTGATTATATTTAGCCACAAATATACAATCAATAAAAGGTAAATACTTTGTAAAAAAACGACATTATCTAAAATCTGACGGTATTTGACCCGAAAACCGTTTAAATTCATTTGTTAAATGTGAATGGTCAAAATAACCATTATCAAATGCTATATGTAATAGACTTTCGTTCGGTCGAATTTTAATGATTTCCTTTGTCTTTTTAAATCTAATTATTCTTTCATATTCTTTTAGAGTTACACCTACTTTAAGTTTAAATTTCCGCTCAAGTTGACGTAAACTTATAAAATGATTTTCGGCAATTTTCTTAATGCTAATTGGTTCAGAAGAATGGCGAATAAATTCAATTACAGAAAATATATGCCTGTCATTTGAAGACTTTTTAGTGTTCAAAATACTGCTAATTTCATTTTCAATAATTTGTATTTTTTGTTCAGTACTTTTTAATTCATCCAACTTTTCTAATATTTCAAGATTAAATTCTGGAATTATCAAAGAGGCTTCAACTGTTTTGTTTTTAATTTCAAATAATGGAAATTTTGTTAATTTGCTTAGTGTTCCTGATTTTAAACGAATTCCAAATAGATTTGAATTTTCATTAAATGACTTGTTTGAAAATTCGGTCATCATTCCTGATATTCCAATTGAATTTGCCGAAATTGAACTTGTTGAAGTTCCGAGATTAAAAATAATATCCATAGAACCGTCAGGTAATATTTTTTCATTTCCAACTTTTTCTAAGTTAGAATATGACCAATAATTATCAACTATTGGTTCTAATTTTTTTGAAGGTTTAAATTCTTGATACGTCATTTTTTTAATTACCGCCAACATCGTAATATACGTAATTGCGTATATCACGGATTAAAAATCATCTATACTACGGAGAATTACTCTGTAAAAGATGTTATTTTGCCACTTAAAATGAAAGAGTTTCTAATCAATTTTAGCGGATTTTTTTATTGTAGCTTACAGGTGGTTTTGTGGCAATGGGTTTTTTACGAGTTATTGTACGAGGTTTTGGTATTTTTTTAAAATACGGTCGCTTTTATGAGGTTGCCGCGTCGCTTTGGCTTCTCGCAATGACGTGTTTTTTTTGGGTTTGAGTATATGAGTTTTGAGTGAATATTTTGTTCTTTTGGGTTAGTTATCCATCTTCTTCATAATAATAGGAGTAGTCAATTCCTTTCATAAACATTTCTCTG
>JALSIL010000069.1 GCA_026990095.1 Lysobacterales bacterium | reverse complement strand
GTCGTAGATGGGTATGATAATTTCACTATAGAAAAATTTAACTCCGCAGGTGATTTTATTCGGTTTTTTGCCAAACAATCTGACTATTCAATGGCAGGAGCCGACAACCGTGTGTCCGTATTTTATACAGATAGTTTCTTTGAATTAAATAATCAACGCTTGAGTTGTAAAAGACTGATTGATTTTTGTGCTAAAATTCCCTCATGAAAAAACAAGACCGAATTTACACCCTTGATCAAATGCTAAAGGCCGCCAAATACCCAATTAGCATAGAGACTATCAAAGAACGACTCGAATGTTCAACAGCTACGGCTTACCGAATCATTGCGGATTTGCGTGATGGTTATGGTGCACCGATTGAAACCGATGACGAGGCTAGCGGCATTTTTTATACGCAAAAAGGCGTTTTTGAATTACCTGGCCTGCGCTTGCAATCGGATGAAATCGAAGCGTTATTGATGGCATCTCACTTACTTGAGGACATTCAAAAAGGTTTACTTAAAGAGCCCTTGTCGCGTTTATTGGAAAACATTAGCTCATTACTTAAAGAACATGGCATCAAGGACAAACGCAATATTCAAATTATTTATGCGTTGTTTCGTAAAGCCGATAAAAAAATATTTTCAACCGTCTTTACTGCCTTGCAAGAAGGCAAAAGGCTTGAACTAGAGTACGAAGCACGTTCAACCAACCAAACCAATACCCGAATCGTATCGCCATTAAAGCTAACCAATTACAAAAATGCGTGGTACTTAGACTCTTGGTGTCATTTACGTCAGGGAATTCGGAGTTTTGCCTTGGAACAGATTAAATCCTGCCAACAACTCGGTGAAAACTGCAAAACCATCAGTAAAGAACAGCTCAAAGAACACTTTAGTGGTTCTTACGGCATATTTTCGGGCGAAGCAAGTCAAACGGCTCGCTTAAAAATTTCACCAAAGGTTAGTAAATGGGTGGCTAAAGAACAATGGCATTCCGATCAAAAGATGAGTTTTTTATCCGATGGTTCTATTTTTTTAGAAATTCCCTTTGGCAACGACACGGAATTAATTATGGATATTTTACGCTACGGTGAAAACATAACGGTATTAAGCCCTGAAAATTTAAAAAATAAAATCAAAGCGGTTATTGGCACTATGCAAAATAATTATGAGTTGTGATTATTGAGCTGGCTTTTATTTGCATAATTTCCTAAAAAGTTGAGAATTATCAAGATTTGACATTATAATACACAACTTATAATTTTATACACAAACAAAGGGCGGGTAAATGAAAGATCAAGATTCAGTATTTTTTAAAAATTTTTCCATGTTATTAGGGTTTTTAATACTTTTAACAATCGTATTGGCTTTAACTGGTTACTTTATGCAAAAAGACATACTTGGCGACAATGAAATGGCGAAAGACAGAAGTGAAATAGCCAAAACCTTAGAACCTGTTGCAAAAATCAACACAGGTGATGTGATTGTTGCTCAAGTTGAAGAAGAAAAAGCACCCACTGCCGCCTTTGATGGATCACTTGATGGTAAAAAAATATATGACAGCGTCTGTGCAGCTTGCCACTCGTCAGGAGCCGCAGGTGCTCCCAAGCTTGAAGCCGCAGATTGGACCGATCGTATGGCTGGTGGAATTGACGCTTTAGTAACAAGTGTTATCAACGGCAAAGGTGCTATGCCTCCTCGCGGTGGACGTGCTGATTTATCTGACGAACAAGTCAAAGCCACTGTTGAGTTTATGACTGCTGGATTTTAAATAACGGCTCATCAAATTATAGATAAAAAAAGCCCATCAGATGATGGGCTTTTTTAAGCCTTAGTTAATATTTTTACTTGCGGTATTTAGCATAAGGGTCTTTGCTCGATTTATTGGTAGGCTTTTTATTTTGTGACTTATTGGGTTTATTGTTGCCTTTTGCTGCAACGGGTTGTCGGATATTTGCGATTTTTTGCTCTGTCTTTGGGCTGCCAGCTTTGTTGCGGTTTTTGTGGTTGCGTGGGTTTTTACGTTTTGCTTTACCACCAGCGTTACCTGATCGGTTGCCACCTCTGCCACCGCCCGCATTTCTTTCTGGTTTTATTTTAGTTTTTCTTGCTTTAAATGGCTTAGTATTTAATGCCGCATCAGGCACATCGTGATCGGGTTCAAAACCATCAATCAAAGTGCGTGGTATTTTCTTTTGGATTAAACGTTCAATATCTTGCAACAACTTTGCCTCATCGGCACTGACCAATGAAACGGCTTCACCATTTGAGCCTGCTCGTCCCGTTCGCCCAATGCGATGCACATAATCCTCACTCACGTTTGGTAAGTCAAAGTTCACTACGTGTGGCAATAAATGAATATCTATTCCACGGGCAGCAATATCAGTTGCCACCATCACTTGCACTTCGTTAGCTTTAAATGCAGCCAATGCCTTGGTTCGAGCACTTTGTGATTTGTTTCCATGAATCGGTAAAGCAGAGATATTTTGTGTATTCAAATGCTTAGCGATTTTATTAGCACCATGCTTTGTTCTGGAAAATACCAACACCTGATTCCATTGATTTTCTTTAATTAAATGCGTTAATAGCTTTATTTTTTTACTTTTATCCACTGGAAAAACGCACTGAATAATTGCTTCTACCGTTGTATTTCGTGGCGTAACCGAAATTTCTGAGGCGTTATTCACTAAGGTGCTCGCTAATTGGCGAATATCTGGTGAAAACGTCGCTGAAAACATCAATGTTTGGCGTATTTTCGGTAACTTAGCAATAATCTTGCGAATGTCATGGATAAATCCCATGTCCAACATTCTGTCAGCTTCATCCAAAACTAAAACTTCGAGTTGATCAAATTTGACCGCATTTTGATTATGCAAATCCAATAAACGACCAGGAGTTGCCACCAACACATCAACGCCACGGCGCAATTTCATCATTTGTGGGTTAATTTTTACTCCTCCAAAGACAACCGTTGAACGTATGGATGCATACTTGCCGTATTCCACCACACTGTCATGTACTTGTGCGGCTAACTCGCGTGTTGGTGTCAGTATCAAAACTCGTGCTTGGTTAGGTTTAACCCGCGGGCCTTTGAGCAAATTACTTAATATTGGCAAGGTAAAACCCGCAGTTTTACCTGTTCCAGTTTGTGCGGCAGCCATAACGTCTTTGCCTTTTAACACGACAGGAATGGCTTGTGCCTGAATCGGTGATGGTTTGTCATATCCTTTGGCGATGACAGCTTTTAGTACTTCAGGGGCAAGCCCTAATGATGCGAAATCCATTGATTTTCTCTTGATGTGATTGGTTTAAAATGATAGGTCGCCCTAGCTTAATCATTTTTACTAAAAAGTACACTTATTTAGAAAATAATTATACAGATTGTAGCTTTATTTTTATCACTGCTATAGAATGCGCTTCTCTTAAATAAACAGCCAAATAAAAAGGCAATATATTTTAAGAAACAACTATCAGGAGTGGTAGTTCAGTTGGTTAGAATACCGGCCTGTCACGCCGGTGGTCGCGAGTTCGAGCCTCGTCCACTCCGCCATTTTTTTAGTTGATATTGCACATAAGTTCTCAGTCTCAACTCCAAAAAAAAACCAAGTCATTGCGAGGAGCCTAAGCGACACGGCAATCTCCTGAAGTTAAAACCACTTTCAAATATCACGATAGCTTGATGAGATTGCCACGTCGTTCCTCCTCGCAATGACAACATTTTTTTGCTTTTATTATGTTGCTTTTGTGTGACAAGGAGTCCACAAGAGACTCCACTACGAGATTATGATTTGAAAGAATAATCATATGAGCTTATAATCAAACCATGTTTGGATTTTATGTGGTAATTAACAACCCTTTTATCCACAGAAAACACAACCACAAAAAGAATTGAGATAACAGCCGATGTCAAAAGTGACCTTATTAACACCCATTGATTCCACCCTCGAATTACCACTTTATGAAACCAGTGTGCCAGCAGGGTTTCCCTCTCCTGCGCAAGAATACTTGGGCGACACCATGGATTTGAACGCTTATTTAATTAAGAACCCAACGGCTTGTTTTTTTGCCCGAGTCGAGGGTGATTCGATGATTGATGCGGGTATCTTTGAGTCGGATTTGGTTGTGGTTGATCGTTCCATCACCGCTTGCGATGGCTGCATCGTTATTGCTGCGGTGAATAACGAATTTACCATTAAACGTCTTTCTACAAAAAACGGTATTAAACTCCTGCCCGAAAATAAAAATTATCAACCCATTGTTATGTCGGGTGAGAATGAGTTAATCATTTGGGGCGTGGTCACTTCCTTGATTCGCAAGTTTTGAGAATGACTTTATTTATGATACCACAATGATAGCTCTTTGTGATGTTAACAATTTTTATGTCAGTTGCGAGCGGGTTTTTAATCCGTCGCTATGGCACCGCCCAGTCATTGTTTTGAGCAATAACGATGGTTGTGCGGTGGCTCGCTCCAATGAAGTTAAGACTTTGGGGGTAAAAATGGGCACGCCATTTTTTCAGATTAAGGATTTGGTTAAACAACACAATATTGCTGTTCTATCTTCAAACTATGCACTTTATGGCGATATGTCTCAACGTGTGGATAATATTATTGCACTGTATTCTGACCAAGTGGAAAATTACAGCATTGATGAATGCTTTATCCGTTTTAATGGGCATGAACACGTGAATTTAGTTCAACACGCAGAGAAAATGCGCCAACAAATTTGGCAATGGTTAGGCTTGCCTGTCTGTGTCGGCATTGCACCATCCAAAACATTAGCAAAAGTTGCCAATCACTGCGCTAAGAAATTAGCCAATGTTCCTAGTGTTTTAAAACTCGATACCGAATCAAAAATACAAAAGGCTCTTAAAAATTTACCCGTAAAAGAGATTTGGGGCATTGGTCGCCAACTCAGCAAACAATTAAACGATATGGGAATTGCCACGGCTTTGCAATTACGCAATGCAGACTTAAAATCCATGCGTAAACGCTTTTCAGTGGTGATGGAACGCACCATTCTTGAGTTGCGTGGCATCGCTTGCATTGAGTTTGATGCCGATCCTGAAAAGAAAAAACAAATCATTTGCACTCGCTCTTTTGGTGAAAAAATTACCCGATTAGAATTACTCAAAGAAGCACTTGCCTACCATGTCACCCGCGCTTGTGTCACCTTGCGCCAACAAAAATCACAAGCCCAAAGCATTACCATTGGCATTC
>JALSIL010000068.1 GCA_026990095.1 Lysobacterales bacterium | reverse complement strand
GGGTTAATATCACAAAAAAGCTAACGTGCAACTGCCTTTACTATCGAACGCTGACGAAAACCTCGCAACAACACATACATACCAACGGCTGCTGCCACATGCTTAATGGCATGCCCACTCATTTGCTGATTGAACAGCTGATAGACTGGTTCATCAAAATACTCCAACACTTTAGCTACAATATAAGCCAATAATAACCACCAATAAGCCGACACCTTGGTAAATTTCGCTGGATAAGCCAAAAGAATCAAAGGAATCAAAACGATAGGAAGAAATTGCACCAGCGCGTAAAAGCGCAAGTCTCCGACACCTTGTGATTCACTCACAGACCAAAGCACTACTGAGGCAATTCCAGCAATCAGCAATGGAATCAACAATAAACTGCCACGCTGTTGATTGACAAACTCAGAAATAATCACTGCAAACAAAGACATGAAAGCAATCGTCATTGGCAGCCTATCCCAAACCAAAGTTTTATTGTTCGGGTTTAAATGATAGTAGCCCGAACCAAAAGCCACCAATGCCACACCAAAGAACAATAACCAATAAGCCACTCCCATTTCAGGTATTGTATTTAAACGTTTAAGCTGAGCCAAACCCATTAAGCCCACAATCAAAAAAGGAATATTGGAGACAACATTCCAAAAATTTGTAATCCCAAAGAACTCTTTGGTGTCAGCAAAATTATGGTAAGCAGAATCTTGAGCAATTGGCTCAACAAAAAATACAGCGACAAAAGCTGCTACACAGATAAAGCCAATCAATAAACCCACACTTCTATTTTTACTATTTACATTCATATTCTCTACTCTCTTTTTCCAAAAATATCTGTTCCAACCCTAACCATAGTAGAGCCATTGTCAATCGCAGCTTCCAGGTCAGATGACATTCCTATAGACAAAGTATCAACAGCAACATCGGTTTTCATCTTTTCAAAAACATCTTTACATTGAGAAAACTGCTTTAATTGAACTTTATAAACATCACTGGGTTTAGGGATTGACATTAAACCACGAATACGGATATTTTGAAACTCGTGTTGTTTTTGGCATATAGCCAGCAGCTGTGCGGCATCAAATCCTTTCTTTGACGCCTCGTTGCCCACTTTTAATTGCAATAACACGTTAAGTTTTCCACGACTAGGGTCTCGCTGATTATTTAAACGAGTCAGTATTTTCAAGGAACTAACCGACTGCACCCAATCAAAATACTGAACAAGGTGTTTTGTCTTATTTGATTGAATCGGACCAATAAAGTGCCACTGTATTGTTAAATCGCTTAATATTTTGATTTTTTCAACCGCTTCTTGAACATAACTTTCACCAAAAGTACAATGACCCAATTGATAGAGTTGCAGAATCTTACTAATTGGCTGTTTTTTGCTCACTGCTAATAATTTTACAGCACTGTTGTTTATCCTCGATTTAACCGAGTTGTAGCGTTTTTCTATGCTCATAAACCCCTAAATTGCTAAAAACAACTATTTTAACGCCTTTTAGCTGATAAATAACAGACTTTTCTTTGTCATTTATAATCAATACAGGTAAAATACTCGCCTTTTTAATCATCCACAAATTTGGAGACAGTACACAATGCCTAGCGTAAAAGTAAGGGATAATGAGCCATTTGATATCGCTCTAAGACGTTTTAAACGCTCATGCGAGCGAGCCGGAACTTTAGCAGAATCACGTAAAAGACAATTTTACGAAAAGCCAACTCAAGAACGTAAGAGAAAACGTGCTGCAGCTGTGAAACGCACAGAGCGTCAAGCAAGAATGCAAAGAATGCGTAAACGCATGTACTAAATCATGACTTTTAAAGCACGAATTATAGAAGACATGAAGTCCGCTATGCGGGCAAAAGAGAAAAAGCTTCTCGGCACTATTCGTTTATTAACAGCAGCCATTAAACAAGTTGAAGTTGACGAAAGAAGAGATTTATCAGATGATGACGTTCTTGCCATTGTTATAAAAATGGTCAAACAACGTAAAGATTCTGCCAAACAATACCAAGATGCTGGTAGACAAGACTTAGCTGATCAAGAGATTTATGAAATAGGTGTTTTAGAAAAATACTTACCAGAACAACTCTCCGCATCAGAATTAGAGGAACTTATCCAAAAAGCCATTACCGCAACAGGCGCTCAAGGCATGCAGGATATGGGCAAGGTCATGGGAATGTTAAGACCACAAGTGGCAGGAAAAGCAGACATGGGTCAATTAAGTCAAAAAATCAAAGATTTACTTCAAGGGTAATTCTTTAATAAAAATTAAATCACACAAGGATGTGTGATAGAATTTTTCGCAATTCAACAGAACACATCATCTAATGGCAGGTATTCCTTCAGAATTTATAGAACAGTTATTAGACCGTATTGATATTGTCGATGTTATTTCGCCTCGTATTACCTTAAAAAAAGCAGGTAAAGATTATCAAGCTCTGTGTCCTTTTCACACGGAAAACACTCCCTCATTTACTGTTAGCCAAGGCAAACAATTTTACCATTGTTTTGGTTGCGGAAAAAGTGGTTCTGCCATTGGATTTTTAATGGAGTTTGAAGGCATGGAATTTGTTGATTCAGTTGAAACATTAGCACAAAGTGCTGGCATGGAAGTTCCCAATCAAGGCAATCACAGCAATAACACTAAAAACCTTTATCAAATTATTGAAAATGCCAACCGTTACTTCGTTAACCACTTCGGCATTAATGAAGATGTCCAAAACTACATCAAGAATCGTGGAATTTCATCAGAAACTTGCCTAACATTCCAAGTTGGTTATGCACCAGATTCTTGGGATGGCTTAATAAAGAAACTTAAGCACAGCAACCAAGTCGAATTGCAAAAGGCTGGATTGTTAGCGCAAAACGATGCTGGCAGAGTTTACGACAAATTCCGTGGACGCATTATGTTTCCAATTCAAGATCGCCGTGGGCGGGTTATTGCTTTTGGAGGACGAGCCTTACAAAAAGACCAAAAGCCAAAATACCTAAACTCACCTGAAACGCCTTTATTTCACAAAGGCAAAGAGCTATATGGTCTAAATATTGCACGCAAACACAGTAACTCTAAGAGCATCATTGTTGTAGAAGGCTATATGGATGTTATCGCTCTGCATGAAGTGGGTTTTAAAAATGCCGTTGCCACACTAGGTACAGCAACAAGCCAATACCACATAGTCACCCTATTGCGTAGTTATGAAGAAATTGTTTTTTGTTTTGATGGTGATCAAGCTGGGATTGACGCAGCATGGAAAGCTCTAGTCATTTCATTGCCAGTCTACCGCGATGATAAAAGCATTCGTTTTTTGTTTTTACCTGAGCAACATGACCCAGATACCTACGTTAAAAAATATGGAGCGCAAGCCTTCCAAAACCAGTTAGACAACGCTGCAATGCTATCGAGCGTTTTATTAAACAAACTGCAGAATGGACTTGATATCAACACTATTGATGGACGAGCAAAATTTATCAACAAGAGCAAAAGTTACTTGACAGAATTACCAAAAGGTCAGTTTCGCAAATTACTTACCGAAGAAATTAGCCAAATTGCCAAATCTTCAATTAACTTCAGCAACACAAAAAAACATAATAAAATACAAAGTATCGATCAATGGACCCCTGTAAGAAAAGCCATTGCTATCCTTTTGAATCAACCTAATTTAGTCATAAATCTTCCACCAGAAATAAATTTCAATCAAATACAACAAAATGGAACGGACATTCTGCAAAAAATAGTTGAATTATGCCGCAAAAACCCCAATATCAATACAGCTTCACTGTTAGAGAATTTTAGAAATGAAGAAACTTATGCACATTTAAGTGCATTAACATCAACACCATTGAACTTAAATAACGAACAAATGCTCTTAGAGCTAAAAGATATTAAAAAACATTTTGAAAAAAGCCTGCGAAGGATTAAAATAGACCGATTGCGTCAAAAGCAAGCAAACGATGGTTTAACCAATGAAGAGAAACAAAAATTAGTTGAATTATTAACCAATCAAATCTTATAAAAGCATAAATTTTATGGAACAACCGCAAGAAAAAGAAACAATGACAGACAATTCACAATCTCAAATGAAGCTCCTTATCATTAAAGGTAAAGACCAAGGTTATTTAACTTATGCTGAAATCAATGATCACTTACCTGATGACATTGTTGAAACTGAAATGGTTGAAGACATCATTCAAATGATAAATGACATGGGCATTCAAGTCTACGATGAAGCGCCTGATGAAGACACGATTTTATTAAATGATAATGCCGCCAAAGAAGACGATGACACCGCAACCGAAGAAGCGATGGCTGTGCTTTCTGCAGTTGATGCCAATATTGGTCGAACCACCGACCCTGTGCGAATGTATATGCGGGAAATGGGTTCAGTAGAATTGTTATCGCGAAAAGAAGAAATTGCCATTGCTAAGCGTATTGAACGCAGTGCTCATTTTATTATTGAAGCGATTGCTAAATTTCCAAAAACAGCTGAAACAATGATTGAAGAACTTTCTGATATGGATGAAGAAGGCTTTAAACTTCATGATGTCGTATTAGACATTTACAATCCACACGAAGAAGCCATTATTCCAAAGGTGAAAAAGCCCACCGATGTTGTAGAAGAAGGTGATGAAGAAGAGGAAGAAGAGGAAGATCAAGGACTTGACCCTGCAGAAGTTAAGTCTCGCATGATTGCCATTAAGAAAATATACAACAAGTTCTTAAAATCTGTCGAAACGAAAGGACTCGGTCAGGATATTCAGAAAAAATACATGAGTCAAATTTCTGAAATTATGATTGAGTTTAAATTTTCAGTGCGTTTAAATTCAAAATACAATATGCAAGTCAAAATTGCACAAGAAAATATTCGCTACATCGAACGCCGCATCATGAATATCTGTACTGAACAATGTGGCATGATGCGTGGCAAATTCATCCGTTCATTCATTGGCAAAGAAGCCGATGTAACTTGGATTGATTCTGCCATTGAAAAAAACCCTAAAAATGCAACGCTTTTAGCCGTTTATAAAGATGAAATCGTTAAATTACAGACCAAAATGAAATATCTGGAAGGTCGTTATAAACTTACCATTCCTGAAATTAAAGAAATTAACCGTAATATTACCGTTAATGAAGCCAAAGCACGTCGAGCTAAAAAGGAAATGATAGAAGCGAATTTGCGCTTAGTTATTTCAATTGCAAAAAAATACA
>JALSIL010000067.1 GCA_026990095.1 Lysobacterales bacterium | reverse complement strand
GAAGTGAAACAAAATTCACAGCGATTACGCAGCCCTCTTGTATTAGACCATATTGACCACTATATTGCTGGCAAAAGATATGATCTCGATTTTTTCAGTTATTATGACAAACAACAAAGATAAAAAAATAATTGTTGGCATGTCCGGTGGTGTCGATTCATCGGTGAGTGTTGCCCTACTTCAACAACAAGGTTATGCTGTGGAAGGCATGTTTATGAAGAACTGGGAAGAAGATGACACACAAGAATTTTGTACTGCCGACGAGGATGTTAAAGATGCCCAAAATGTTGCCGACAAACTTAAAGTTAAATTGCATTTACGCAATTTTGCTAGTGAATACTGGGATTTCGTCTTTGAAGACTTTTTACACGAATACCGCATTGGACGAACCCCAAATCCAGATATACTCTGTAACCGTGAAATTAAATTTAAAACATTCCTAGAGAACGCACAAGACCTAGGTGCTGATTTTATGGCAACTGGTCATTATGTAGACAAAGACTTTAGCGATGGTAAATTTCGTTTACTAAAAGGCAAAGACAACAACAAAGACCAAAGCTATTTTCTATACACCATTACCCAAGAACAACTCGCCTACAGTCTTTTCCCATTAGGGGAAATTGCTAAACCGCAGGTTAGAAAAATAGCGCAAGAACTAGACTTGGTTGTTGCTAACAAAAAAGACTCTGTGGGTATCTGTTTTATCGGTGAGAAAAATTTTACCCAATTTTTAGCGAATTACCTAAAACCCAATCCAGGAAATATAGTCAATGATAAGGGAATGGTTATTGGCAAGCACACGGGATTAATGTATTACACCATTGGTCAACGCCAAGGATTGGGTATTGGCGGGGTTAAAGATGCACCACAATTACCGTGGTTTGTGGTTGCAAAGAATCATGAAACCAATGAACTCATTGCTATCCAGTCAGGTGACCATCCATTACTATTATCCAATGAATTAACTGCTATCAATTTAAATTGGATATCAGGTACTCAACCAAATTTACCCTATCAATGTAAAGCAAAAGTACGTTACCGCCAAAGTGATCAAAACTGTACTTTAACAAAAAATCAAGAAGGTCAAATCAAAGTTTCATTTAACCAACCCCAACGTGCAGTCACTCCAGGTCAATCTGTAGTCTTTTATGATGGCGATGTCTGTTTGGGTGGTGGTATAATTTGGGATACAGATACATTAACGCAGAAATGCGAACTCAGGAATAAAGCATGAAAAATAAAACTATCGCCCTAGCAGGTGTATGTCAAGCCGCCTATTTTGCTAATGAACTTGCCAGCACAGGAAAAATCCGTGATCAAAATGGTTTTGATGCCACTTTAGGCAGTCTCTATGTAATGGATTGTGATGACATTAGTGAAATTTATGGATCGGACATGCTTAATCTCAATACTGGTTTAAAAACCTTACATTATGCATTTAACCGAGATAATGATTACCTCACCGTTTTAAAATACGCATTAACCTTACTCACTCTTGAGAGAAAATTAAGCAAAAGAACTGATTATTTAGAAAAAATTGAAAAAGGCATTTTAGATTCAAAAATAGTGCAAACAGCTGACGAACAGTTCCCCACTCCTGTCATTACCAAATTAGCCAACACCTACAGTTCTACCATAAGTTTATTGCAACCGCGCATTATATTAAATGGCCGTCCTGAGTATCTTAAACAAATTGAAATAACAGAAAAAATTCGTGCAACACTTTTAGCAGGCATACGATCTGCTGTACTTTGGTCTCAAATGGGTGGCACCCAATGGCAATTACTTTTTAAACGGCGAGCCCTTATTGAAACGGCTCATGAACTCAAGAAAATGATATAGTTTCAATCACTTTTTTAGAGAATTTTGATGAAATCTAGCAGATATGGTAAACTATTTAATTTTATACACATCCTATAGACATGACTAATTCTCTAGCTAAAATTAAACTCTCAAGAAAAACACTCTTATTTTATTTAGTCGAACTAATTTCTGTTAGTGCATTTACTTTTATTGAAGGATTTTCTGGGTTAATGTGGTTAGCTGTTGCCATTAGTTTTATTGGAATAATTCCTCGAACAAAAGGAATGGTGCTAGTTTCTCAAGTTTTTTTAGTCTTATCATCAGTGCTTTGGGGTTATATTGTTATGTACAACCTCACCTCAGCACCAGGAATATTTACCGTCTTAATTCTTGCTCGTGTCATTGCCACACTTATTGGTTTTAAGAATATTAAAGAGCAAATGATAGTTGTTATACCTCTGCTTATAGCCTTTGCTTTATTTAAACCTGTGGGCTGTGTTCCTCCTTTAGACTTTTAACTTCAAATAATGACTCCAAAAAGTTGGTTAAGAGACTTATACCCAGGATACTTTGCCATGACTATGGCAACGGGTATTATCGCAGTAGCGTTAAAACAACAAAATTACGATACTTTATCCGAAATATTGTTTGTCTTTGCACTCTTTACTTGGTGCATAATGACAGTACTATACACATGGAGGTTGATTAAATTTCCTCATGCTGTTTTCGAAAATTTACTAAACCCCAAAACCACCTTTATCTTTTTTACCTTTGTAGCAGCCACTGATATTTGTGGTGTTTTATTATTCCAACACGGTCTTGAAGTATTGGCTCTTAGCTGTTGGGTTATTGCTTTTATCTATTGGTCAGCCCTCATGTATTTCGGCTTTGCATCCTTATGTTTTGCTCATGAGGACAGGCAAGTTAATGTAGTACATGGCGGCTGGTTGATATTAATTGTTGGTACCCAGTCCCTAGTTTTACTTGGCACAAAAATAGCTCCCACTCTTGGCACGTATGCCTCTTACATGATGATGGAGATACACATGCTTTGGGCATTAGGATTGATTTTTTATGCCATATTTGTTACTTTATTCTGTTACCGAATTTTTTTCTTTAATATGAAACCAGAAGACTATTCACCGTTGATGTGGGTTATAATGGGTGCAGCAGCCATCAGTGCTAATGCAGGAAGCAGCTTATTACTCAGCGACCCTATTCTGCCTTTGCTAGTCAACTTGCACCATGTAATTGAACTGATTTCAATCATGTTGTGGACATGGGCAACTTGGTGGATTCCTTTGCTCATTATGATCGGTCTTTGGAAGCATTTTTATAAAAAGATACCACTGGAGTATGAACCGTCTATGTGGAGTATCATATTTCCACTCGGAATGTATGCCGTAACGAGTTTTAATTTAGGTGTTTCAATAGATTTCAACCCATTGTTATACCTGTCTTCGTTCATGTTATGGATTGCCGTTATAGCGTGGGTTTCTTTGCTTGTGTTCTTACTTTCCTCTTTCAAAAAAACAAAGTCAGGTTGAACCCGACAACATTTTAAAATAATCCACAATTTCTTGCGTAGAAATATTTTCTGAAGCAGGTCCAACTTGCATCTCAGTTTTCTGAATATTTCTACATTCGGTTGGTTTAAATTGATACAACAATGACAAGTTAAATTTCTCATTCAAAGGGTTAATAAGGCTATTGAGCTTAACTAAATCACCCTCCACAAAGATGAGAAAACCATTTGTTTGTGGAGTTTCTACGTAGAGCTTACTTATTTTATTCAAAGCCTTAGCAATTTCTTTGGCTCGTTCAACCCAATTTGGAATAACTGGCAATTGTTTATCTAAACCATCTAAAGCTGTCAATATCATAGGAAATGCCGAGTATAAATCACCTCCCATACGAGACCTCCATATCTTGCATTTCTCGATGAAGTCTACATCTCCTGCTAAAACAGCACCACCTATTGCTCCCAAACCTTTATAAAAAGAAACATAAACCGAATCAAATAGATCAGAAATTTCAGCTAATGACTTTTGATAAAAATGTGTCGATTCCCACAAACGTGCTCCATCCATGTGAAAATGGCAGTTATTGTGTTTTGCCCATTGACTCATTTTGCTTAATTCATCAAAGGAAGTTAATTTAAACCCAGCATTTCGCAATGGTAGTTCAACCGTTAAAACGGATGCTTCTTCGGTCACAGCTGACACATCATTGGCAGTAAAAGGTTCACTAAGCTCGCCTAACGCAATGCCACGCAATCCCATCAATGCCTGATAAGCATCTTGTTCATTGGCTACGATATGACAATTAGGGTGCAAAATGACATTCTTGCATTTCTTTAACTCTGATGCCACTTTCAATACCACCAACTGAGCGGTAATACCCTTATGGAAAAACAAAGCCTGTTCTTTTCCCAATAATTTAGCAACACGTTGCTCCAATAACTGAACTAACGCACCTTGACTATAAATATCTCGGTCTTCATCTATATAAGTTGTATTTGCCATCTGAGACAACCAACTTTTATGTGTCTGTAATTTATAATATAATCGTCGCATAATAATTAATCGTAAAAAGTGAAAACATTGTAACATTTCAATACCAATATTGAATGCTTTGGGATATTTAATTTATTCACAATCTGTTAAGATAAAGCCTCATGCAAAACTTATCACTAACACAGGCACGAAAATTAATAGTTTCAAGTCAAAAATTAAGCTGTGGTTCATTAAATCCACAAGAAATTATTGAACATTTAGGCTATGTGCAAATTGTCACCATTTCAGTTGTCCAGCGAGCCCATCACCATGTTTTCTGGAGCCGTTGCCCAAAATACAAACCAATTATCTTAGATGAACTGGTTAAATCACGTACAGTCTTTGAGTATTGGAGTCATGCTGCCTCCTATTTACCGATGAAAGATTACCGCTATACACTACCCATGTAAATTAATTATTTAGAAGACCCAAAACAATTGATTACGTAAGCACAGCAAAACAATTTAATTTTAAGTGCAACAAAAGTCGTTTGCTGCTTTGCCTCGTCTTAAAAATCAGCAAAATGAGGAAGACATTGAAAAAAATTAGAAACAAAATATAAAGAATGAGCAAAAGTGATAAAAACTTAAACCTATCTGTACAAAATAGAGTAAAAACCAAACCACAGAGCACAAGTTAAAAAAGCTCTTTTCTCTACCACAATCCAACTATAAAATCGGGTTTGTCCAACAAACGGTTAGATTCTTTAGCTAGCCAGTGCACGTATAACAGCTTGAGGATTTTTTTCAACAACATTTAGTAAGACAAGTGCTGGTCCTTTAGGTTCACGATCACCTTGTTCCCAGTGTCTTAATGTACCAAGAGCAATGCCAAACATTGCACAGAATTCTTGTTGA
>JALSIL010000066.1 GCA_026990095.1 Lysobacterales bacterium | reverse complement strand
AAGTCGCCCACTAAAACACTGGCAGAATTACCCCAAACTTCATTGGCGGTTTTATTGCCACGACGCATATCAGATTCATCCACAACATCATCATGCAATAAAGTTGCAGTATGAATAAATTCAATAATTGCTGCCAATTGTATGTGGTTTTTACCTTTGTAACCAAAGGCTTGTGCCATTAGTATGACCAACATAGGACGGAGGCGTTTGCCACCTGAATTAATAATGTATTGTGAAATTTGACGAATGAGTACTACTTGTGAGCTCAAAGAATTGCGTATGGTTTGATTGACATGGTTCATGTCTTCTTGCGTGACTTTTAAAACGTCATCGATTGATTGAATTGGATTAATTGATGTCAATTTTCTTTTGCAGTAAAATAAAAAGCTTATTATACATTTTATTGTTGATTTTTCTTGGTTTTTGTCTTTAAAACGCTATATTAGTCTTATCTAATTTAGTTTTGTAATTATAGTCATGTCAGCAAATAGTGGACTCAATTTAACGGAGAAAAAAGCAGCAGCGTCTATCGCTTTGCTGATTGCCCTACGGATGTATGGTTTATTTCTTATTATGCCTGTTTTTAGTGTTTATGCTAAAACATTACCTCATTCTACTCCGTTATTAATTGGTTTAGCACTTGGTATTTATGGCTTGACTCAAGCTCTTTTACAAATTCCTTTGGGTCTTGCATCAGATTTTTTTGGACGAAAAAAAATTCTAACCATTGGTTTACTCACCTTTATTACTGGTAGTGTAATTGCGGCTTTATCAACCACAATTTATGGTATAGTTTTGGGCCGAGCGATTCAAGGCATGGGTGCGATAGCTTCAACAGGCATGGCATTGGTGGCTGATGTTTCTCGCCCAGAGCAACGCACGAAGATGATGGCAACCATTGGCATGAGTATTGGTATGGCATTTATGTTGGCATTTATCTCTGGTCCCATTCTTTTTGGCTGGTTTGGTATGTCAGGGTTGTTTTGGATAACAGCAGGATTAGCAACACTTGCTTTGATGCAATTACATATTTTTGTTGAAGAACCCAAAAAACACATTAAAAAAGGATTTAGCTTCAAAGAACTGTTTCACACCTTAAAGGATATGCAGCTAATTTCGCTGAATTTATCGGTTTTTGTTTTACATGCGGTGATGACAGCGGTGTTTGTCGTGTTGCCGTTGATTTTGGTCGAACAGCTTGATTTTGCGGCAAAACAACATTGGAAAATGTATTTGCCCGTGCTGTTAATCTCCATGGTATTTTTTATTCCAATGATTATTATCCATGAAAAACGCAAAAAATATTTTCAGTTTGTCACCTTTGCTTTAGTTGGTTTAGCGTTATCGCAAGTGATGATGGGTTTGTTTAACTCCAGTTTATTGGTGATTTCTGCCATGTTAGTCATTTACTTTGCTTTTTTCAACTTTCTAGAAGCCGCAATGCCAGCGATGTTGTCGCGTATAGCTGGCGAAAAATACCGTGGTGCAGCCATGGGAGGGTATTCCACTTCACAATTTTTGGGCGCATTTGTGGGCTCCTCATTAGCTGGGGTTATGATGAAAACAGGTTACACTCAAGTTTTTTATGGAACGGCTGTTTTAGTTATTTTAGCTGCCCTAGCAATTTTCTTGGTTAGGCAAAAATAAATTTTACTTTAAAATTATTTTTGCTATAATCCCACATTCTTAGCAATTGTCCTTAGAGGCAATTATACATAAATCCGTAAATTATAGAGGAGATAGAAAATGGCAAGAGGTATCAATAAAGTAATCGTTGTAGGAAATTTGGGTCAAGATCCTGATGTTCGTTACACTACAGGTGGAGCTGCTGTAACAAATATTTCAGTGGCAACTTCTGAGCAGTGGAAAGATAAAAACACAGGCGAAGACGTAGTTAAAACGGAATGGCATCGCATCGTTTTTTTTGGCCGCTTAGCAGAAATCGCAGGTGAATACCTTAAAAAGGGTTCGCAAGTTTATATTGAAGGAAAACTTCAGACTCGTAAATGGCAAGACAACAACGGTCAAGATCGTTACACCACAGAAATAGTTGCTAATGAAATGCAGATGTTAGGTGCAAGACAAAGTGGTGGTCAAGGACAATATGCAGGTGGTCAAGCCCCAGCAGCCCCACGTGCCAATAACCCACCGCAGCAAAACCAAGCTCAAAACCAAGGTGGTTACCAACAAAATCAAGGGCAACAAGCTCAAGGGGGGCCACAGCAATCACAAGCACCCGCACAAAATCAACCCGCCTTTGATGATTTTGATGACGATATACCGTTCTAAATTAAGCAAGTTAGAAACATTAAAAGCTGCTATTAAATCGTAAGACTCAAATCCCGATTTAGAGTTGCCATGAAAGAGTGCCTGCAATTAATCGTATTGTCCTGATATTAGCCCGCATCCGTGTGGGTTTGCGTGAAAGCACCATCCATAAGGATTTTTGGCAATTTCTTTCTTAGGTGGGTTAAGAGTTTGTGTTCTCACTGTGATTTCTATATTGGGATTTAAGAGAGTTAAGTAATTTTTTGACCTGCGTGCGAATTTCTGCAACGAATAAATAGTGGGCTACTTCACTCATTTTTTACCTTGATTGGAGCTTTTTTCATTCTTTTTTCCATCATCCCAGAGTTATGCAAAGGTCTCTGTGATATTATGTCATTAAAATCAATAAAAAAGGTGTTCCATGAAAATGTTAACATTTATCCTAATATCAATAATCGCATCTGGAAGTTATGCACAAGATAACTCTTTGACTCAAGTTACATACACTCATCCTGAAAAATTTAGAGACTTTGAAATGCGACTAGGTGTGCAAGACAGATCTGGTAGACTTAAAAAAGATTTAACTAGAAATATCAATAAAATATGGAATAAAACTATTACAAATAGTGAGGTATTAACAATTAATTTTACTGATATTGATATGGCAGGCAGAATAATATTTGGCATTGAGCAAATAAGAGAAGTGCGTGTTGATTCGGATAGGAGTCTGCTAGAATTTGATTACACTATTACCAGTAAAAATGGTGAAGTCATCAAATCAGGTCATGAAAAATTGATAAACAATAAGCTCGCCAGACTCGATAGAAATACACTCAAGTTTGATAATAGCCGTTTAAAATATGAAGTTGCACAATTGAAAAGGTGGATGCGAGAAGTGACAAAAGAACTCAATTGACTTTTTAGTTAAGGTTTTGGAATCGCATATTCCCTCTTTACTTTCTCAAAAGGGCAAGCAAGCGTATGCTAAGTTAAAATAAACTATTCAGTTCTTTGATATGTTGTCCATAGTCTTGATATAATGTGAGAATTATATAATAAGATGGATAGAAAATGACAAATATCGCATTTATTGGCTTGGGTAATATGGGCGGACCCATGGCAGAGAATCTCATCAAGGCAGGACATAATTTAACCGTTTATGATTTAAATAAGGAAGTGGTCGCAAAAGCTGTAAAGACTGGTGCTAAAAAAGCAGATTCTGCTATTTCTGCCTTAACCAATGCTAATGTTATCATTTCAATGCTACCAAATGGTTCTATTGTCAAGTCACTTTATACCGGCAAAAATGGTTTAATCAATCACATTTCCAAGGATGTTTTAGTTATTGATAGTTCCACAATCGCAGCCGATGATGCACGCCATGTGGCAACGGCCTGTAAGGTTAAAGGCATTAATATGGTTGATGCACCAGTTTCAGGTGGAACAGCCGCAGCGATTGCAGGAACATTAACCTTTATCTGTGGAGGAGAAGCAGAAGCTTTTGAAAAAGCCAAGCCCATACTTGATGCCATGGGTAAAAATATCTTTCATGCTGGTGCATCAGGTGCTGGGCAGGTTGCAAAAATTTGCAACAATATGTTGTTGGCAATTCATATGATTGGTACCGCAGAGGCGTTAAATATGGGAACAAGGCAAGGATTGGATGCAAATGTACTGTCTGAAATCATGAAAGCTTCCTCTGGTAATAATTGGTCATTGCAAGTCTATAATCCATTTCCAGGAGTGATGCCCAATGTGCCATCAAGCAATGATTATAAAGGGGGGTTTATGACAAATTTGATGAGTAAAGACTTAGGTCTGGCTCAAGAGCTTGCCAGCAAATCACACAGCCCCATTCCTTTAGGTGCTGTTGCTGGTCAATTGTATGAATTACACAAATACAATGGTCAAGGAACAAAAGATTTTTCGAGTATTTTGCAAATGTTGCAAGAAAAGAGCTAATTTAACTACGAAAATTCACAAACTTCCTTGTTGGATAAACTGCTTTACAGTATAATCCCGTGGCTTTTCGCTTGTTTTGCGAGAAAGTAAATCCTGCATCACGCTAAATGATTTAACTGGGTGCCAATTATTATTGGTTGTTAATCAAGCATGAGTGCATAGTTTATAACCCTTAAATTAGGAAAATTAATAATGGCTAATGTTAGCATAAAACAGCTGCTGGAAGCTGGTGTACATTTCGGACACAATACCAGATATTGGAATCCAAAAATGGATCAATACATTTTTAGTTCTAAAAATAAAATTCATATCATTGACTTATCCAAGACTGAAAAATTAATGAAAGATGCGTTAAACTACGTAAGTTCTTTGGCATCACGCCGTGGGAAAGTTATGTTTGTTGGTACAAAGCGTTCTGCTGGTAAAGTCATGAAGCAAGAAGCGATTCGTTGCGGTATGCCTTATGTGACTAACCGTTGGTTAGGTGGCATGATGACTAACTACAAGACAGTCAAACAGTCAATTAATAGGATTCGTGACATTGAAGCAATGAAAGCGGATGGTCGCATGGATAAATTGATTAAAAAAGAGCAGTTAAAGCACGAAAGAGAATTAACTAAGTTGGAAAAATCTTTAGGTGGAATCAAGGACATGGCAGGTGTTCCAGATGCAATGTTTATTGTGGATACTAAACACGAATCTATTGCGATTAAAGAAGCAAATACTTTAGGGATTCCTGTGATTGCTGTTGTGGATACAAATAATTCTTTTGAAGGTGTTGATTATATCATTCCTGGAAATGATGATGCGATGAAAGCAATTAAATTGTACGCATCAACTTTTGCAGATGCTGTATTAGAAGGCCGCGCTTCAATGCCTGCTCCAAGTGATGCAGAAAAAGTAAAAAAAGAAGCAAAAAAAGCCGTTGCTGCAAAAAAGACTGAGAAAAAAGAAGCGACTCCTGTTGAAGAAGTTAAAACAAAAGA
>JALSIL010000065.1 GCA_026990095.1 Lysobacterales bacterium | reverse complement strand
ACCCAAAATACGTAGCAAAAGAGGCGCCTTCCTTTGTTGATGTGCTTATTAATATGGTTCCAACCAATCCCATCAAAGCCATGGCTCAAGGTAATATGCTGCAAATTATCGTTTTCTCAATCTTGCTCGGGCTAGCAGCAACAATGGCAGGTAAGCCAGGTGAAAAAATTATTAATTTTATGCAAGATATTAATGATGTGGTAATGAAGTTGGTTCATATTATTATGGAATTGGCTCCTTATGCAGTGTTTGCTTTGATAGCCATTGTCTTTGCTGATCTTGGTGCTAAAGCCATTGCTGATTTAGCCAAATACTTTTTTACTGTTATGTTGGTGTTAATGATTCATGCTTTGATTGTTTACCCAACCTTGTTAAGTATACTTGGAAAAGTCAATCCAATAACCTTTTTGAAAAAAATTCAAACCGCGGTTGTCTTTGCCTTTGGTTCAGCGAGTTCCAACGCCACCATTCCTGTTACTTTAAGAACAGTAACAAAGAGAATGGGCGTAGATAAATCGGTTGCCTCTTTTACTATTCCTTTTGGAGCAACTATCAACATGGATGGCACGGCAATCATGCAGGGCGTTGCTACCGTATTTATTGCCCAAGCCTTTGGCTTTGACTTAACTCTAGCACAACTTGGAACAGTTGTTTTGATGGCAACCATGGCATCTATTGGTACAGCAGGCGTTCCTGGTGTTGGCTTGTTGATGTTAGCGGGTGTACTTGAGCAAGTTGGCTTGCCAGTTGAGGCCATTGGTATTATCCTTGGCATCGATCGCTTATTGGATATGACCCGAACAGCCGTTAATATCACCGGTGATGCCGCGGTAACATGCATTGTTGCCAAGTCAGCAGGAAAGCTTGATGAAGAAGTCTTTAATGACCCTCATGCTGGAGTTATTGAGGAGTAACTATTCATCTTACTTGAAATCATGCATTAGCTGTTGATACTTTTTTCTTGCAAACTACCCGTAAGTTAGCTCTGTGATTCCAGTAAGATTTGGTGATTTCAAATCCATGCTTTTTCAGTAAAAGGGTTAATGATTTTTTATTGAAATAGATTATGTGCTCGGGTGGTTTGACTTCTTTCCATGACAGTATATCTTTTGGAACCCTGCTGTGTGCTGTGTCAGGAGTTGTTAAATACAATATGGCATTATCCGCCATTAAATCAAATAAAGATTGAACAAATTCATGTGGGAAAGGCACATGTTCTATAACTTCTGAGCAGAAAATAAAATCAAATTTTCTTTGTTTTTCCACCAAATCAAATGTCGATACGGCACTAAATTCACAACCAGTAAACAATTGCTTCGCCTTACTGATTGAGGTGCTATCAAGATCAATTCCCATTGCATTAAAACCCATGATTTGTGCCGCTCTAACGGTTGCTCCAATATTGCAACCAACGTCTAAAAAGTTTTTTTGGGGTTTAGTTAAATATTTTTTTAATTTAAAAATTTTATAAACGGATGTTACGGTTTTTTTCTTTAACTTTTTAAGGTATTTATCGGTAGCCAAGTAATCATCGTAAATCTCACCTAATTGCTCTGCACTTGGGACAGGATTAACAAAAACACAGCTGCACTTAGGGCATTTGGCTAGCCAATGCTGATTTTTAATACCGATTTCAATTATTGAATTAGCATAACATATTGGGCAACTCAATTTAAATTCCTCTTAACTTAAATATTAAAGGCTTTAGCATAACAGGTTTTGTTTGTTTTGTATGATTATTGGGTTGTTAAATTATTTTTTGTGATTAAGGGGATAATCCATTAACATATAATTGTTTTAGGTTTATAATGTCCATCCTTTCAAGGTGAGCGTATTTTCTCGCTTGCTGACATTATTCAATTGGTTAAATTATTATGACTTCTTATGTTTTTGTCACTGGTGGCGTGGTTTCGTCATTAGGCAAAGGAATTGCAGCAGCCTCTTTGGCATCTTTGCTTGAATCGCGCGGTTTAAAAGTCACATTGATGAAGTTAGACCCTTACATCAATGTTGATCCAGGCACGATGAGTCCGTTTCAACACGGTGAGGTTTATGTCACCGAAGATGGGGCAGAAACCGACTTAGATTTAGGTCATTATGAACGTTATGTGCGCACCAAAATGGGGCGTAAAAACAATTTCACTACGGGTCAAATTTACGACGAAGTGATTCGCAAGGAACGTCGCGGTGATTATCTAGGCGGTACCGTTCAAGTGATTCCACACATCACCGACCACATCAAAGAGAAAATCAAACTTGCTGGCGTTGGCTACGATGTCATTATGGTCGAAATTGGTGGTACGGTGGGCGATATTGAGTCCTTGCCTTTTTTAGAAGCCATCCGCCAACTCGGTGTTGAGCAAGGAAAAACCAACTCCATGTTTGTGCACTTGACTTTAGTGCCTTATTTAGCAGCTGCGGGCGAATTAAAAACCAAACCCACGCAACATTCGGTTAAAGAACTGCGTTCAATAGGTATTCAACCCGATGTATTGTTGTGCCGTTCTGAACGCAAAGTTCCTAAACATGAACGCAAAAAGATTTCATTATTCACCAACGTCGCCGAAAAAGCTGTTATCAACATGGTAGATTTGGACAACATATACAAAATACCTGAAGTTTTAAGCCACGAAGGTTTTGATGATTTAGTGATTGAACAATTCAACCTAAAATGTGGCGAAGCCGATTTGGATGAATGGCACAGAGTGATAAAAGCCGAAGAATCGGCTACCAAAATTATTACGGTAGCTATGGTTGGCAAATACTTAGATCACAGCGATGCTTATAAATCATTAAACGAAGCCATGCGTCATGCAGGCATCCCTAATAACGTAAAGGTAAAAATACAAAACATTGATTCATCAAGTCTTGAAAGCGAAGAAGGGCTATCGCAATTGAGGCAAGTCGATGCTATTTTGGTACCTGGTGGATTTGGTAACCGAGGTTTTGAAGGCAAAATTAAAGCGGTGCAATACGCCCGCGAAAACAAAGTGCCTTATTTGGGTATCTGTTATGGAATGCATGCCGTTGTGATTGAGTATGCACGCAATGTTTGCGGGTTGGATGATGCCAACACCACTGAAAACGACATAAAAACACCGCATCCTGTGATTGCCTTAATTACCCAATGGCAAGACGAGCTCGGACAAGTTGAAATTCGAGATAAAGACTCGGATTTGGGTGGTACCATGCGACTGGGCGCACAAAAATCACTATTAGCCAAAGGTTCATTGGTCAATAGAGTTTATGATGCAGACACCATAACTGAACGTCACCGCCACCGATACGAATTTAACAATGCATACCGTGACATATTGCAAACAAATGGTTTACAATTGAGTGCCACCTCAGAGGATGGAGAATTAATCGAAATGGTTGAATTGCCTCAAGACCAACACCCGTGGTTTGTTGCTTGTCAATTTCACCCTGAGTTTACCTCCACACCAAGAGATGGGCATCCGCTGTTTGCAAAATTTGTAAAAGCTGCCATTGATAACAAAATAGAGAAATAAAACAAAATGAAATTATGTGATTTTGAAGTTGGACTGGATAAACCTTTTTTCTTACTTGCAGGACCTTGTGTTATCGAGTCCGAACAACTAGCAATCCAGACGGCAGGTAAACTCAAAGAAGTGTGTGAAAAACTCAGCATTCCTTTTGTGTTTAAATCCTCTTTTGATAAAGCCAACCGCACCTCATTAAATAGTTTTCGAGGTCTTGGCATAGAAAAAGGCTTAGCTATCTTACAAGCTGTCAAAGACCAAATCGGCGTGCCAGTAATTACCGATGTGCACGAAGACACACCCATGGACGAAGTGGCAAGCGTGGTGGATATAATTCAAACCCCTGCATTTTTAGTACGCCAAACAAACTTCATTATTAAAGCCTGCAGCGCGGGCATTCCCGTTAATATCAAAAAAGGGCAATTCATGTCACCATGGGACATGAAAAACGTTATCACTAAAGCCAAATCTACGGGCAACCAAAACATCATGGTTTGTGAACGTGGCGCCAGTTTTGGTTACAACAATTTAGTTTCAGACATGCGCTCACTGGCAGTCATGCGCGATACAGGCTGCCCTGTGGTCTTTGATGCCACGCATTCGGTACAATTACCTGGTGGACAAGGCGGAACATCAGGCGGACAACGCGAATTTATCCCAGTACTTGCACGTGCTGCCGTCGCTGCAGGTGTTTCAGGACTGTTTATGGAAACCCACCCCGATCCAAGTGTTGCCAAAAGCGATGGCCCAAACGCCATAAAACTACACATGATAGAACAGTTATTAAGCACATTAAAAACCATCGACCAAGCCGTTAAAGCACAAGGTTTTTTGGAAAATGATGAGGAGTGGGTTTAACGCCACGTTATAATTTTTAAGAAACATTATAGCCATACGTCAATATAATTATAAATATAAGAAATAGTTATGTTTCCTCTTCTGACTTATACAAAGGAACCTCATCACAAGCAGAACCGAGATAGAGAAAAAATGAAGCTGTATCAGTAATTTTCGTTTCCGGAAAGGTATCCAACCAATCAGAAATTTTCTGTGCTTTTGGAATAACTTTTTCCTCTAACTCAGCAAGATTTTCAGGCGAAGCGGCCTTCATTATTTCGTCTCTATCAGCATCGTCACCAACCCCATACTTTTTAGCAAGTGGTATCAAATCACGTAGTAATTCAGGAACCTCTTCTTCTATTAATTGAGGAGGTAACACTGGTTCATGCGGTACAAATACGCCAATATCTTTTCCAAATAATAATATAAGCAGTAATTCAAAAAGAAGGACGGGAAATAGAATTACCAGAAGAAGGCCGAAACCAAGTTTATAGCCTATTCCAGCATTTCTTAATCCAGATACTTCCTCTAAATAATTTCCAATCTTTTTTGAGGCACAATTAATTCTTTGTTTGATATCCATATGTCTTTATTCTAGGAAACATAACAACTTAATATATATGCATTAGTGCCATATATCATTGTTAATTCGTGTTTATTTCTAGTGTTTTTCATGGTTTTCTATCGTATCACAGTGGTTTTGTGAATAAAAGCATTAAAATTGTGCGACACTCCACGCCTCCTTTGCGTGGCTTATTTTAATAGACTCAGCAATTAGGAACTTATCCTCTGAGCTTGTCCTCTGAGCCGCCATGAGATTACTGCTTTTGTAGGGTTGTCGATTTGATGCGATGAATAGCTTTTGCCCATTAAAAAAG